>NZ_JAKUEH010000006.1:0-210950 GCF_022662815.1 Bacillus cereus group sp. BfR-BA-01492 | reverse complement strand
AAACGAATTCATAGTAGCATTGGTTATAAAACTCCTCAAGCAATAGAAGATCTAGCTAAAAAGGTAGCTTAGATTTAACTTTTTTGTGTCCAAAATATTGACTCAAATCCAAAATATGTAATTTAAGTTAGTTATTGTTAAATGTTTTTGTTTATAAATTTACTATCAAATTGTTGGAATTTGTGTCATTCACTAAATAAACTTACGAGTTGTATTGTTTTTAGAGCAAAGGAGGTCTCTGTAGTTGATAGAAAAAACATTATTGTTAGGTGAACCTCTTACAATAATTAGATTTGAAATATTAGATATGATACAAAAAGCAAATAGACAGACAAGCTCTGTTTTGGAAGCATTTAATGAACTGAATGAACATGAATATGAAAATAAAACTTTAGCAATGAATGATGTCAATTTAAATTTGGTGTTTATCTATAATAATAACCTTTTTGTAAAAGTTTATAATAAAAAGGAAGTAAAGGTCTTTAAGAATTTAATATTTAATGACTTAAATGAAGATAAACAATATATTATGTTCATAGATAATATGAACAATGATTATCTAGCATTAATTAAGAAAATATCGCGAAGTTTACAGTTGAAATTTAAACAGAATAATATTAAAGTTAATAGAATTCAATCGCTAGAAGATCAGATTATAGGTGATTCTCTAAAAACTAGTTTAGTAATAGAGGGAGAATTTGGTTATGGGAGAACTAGATAAGAGAAGCAAAAACTAAGAATAAAAGGGCATAATATGCTATTTTTATTCTTAGTTTTTTATTTGTATGTATATAAAATGAATACAAAACGATTTTGATAAAAAAAACAACGATTATGAATCAGAATAGAAAGTATTAAAACGATTCTGATGAAAAAAATCAATTTTATGATTTGATTTACAGAAAATTCAATTCTTAATGTATTATAGGGATCAAGAGGTGATTACAAATGGAAAATGAATTACATAAAACGATCTCAATAACTGAAAAAGTATCACATAGAGTTCTGCATATGTTAATAAAAAATGAAGATATTAGTAGAGTTGAATATCTAAAATGCAAGTTAGCGATCGAAGTTTTCTTTCTTAATGTTTCTAAAATCTCACTGATCTATCTCATAGCATTATGTTTGAAAATTTTAGTTCCTGTTATTATTTTTCATATTTCTTTTATGATAATTAGAACATATGCATATGGTGCTCATGCTAAGACTAGCTTTCAATGCACACTATTAAGTTGTTTTCAATTAGTTGGAATTCCATACTTAATAGTAGAGGGGGGGCAAGTAACAAAATTAACATTAATCACCTTAGTAATTTTAAATTTTTTAATTCTGTATAAATATGGTCCTACAGGTACAAAAAAGAATCCGATTACAAACATGGATAAAATCAGAAATTTGAAAATGAAAGCATTGAAGATGAATTTGTTCATACTAGTTGTTGTAGTATTATCATCATCTTTATTAATTGCTAATTTAATTGCGATAGGAAGCTTTACGGCATGTGTCATGTTATTGCCAACAACATATAAATTATTGACTGGAGATTACGTATAATTATATAAAATGGAGGGGTAGTATGTTAAGGGACTATCTAATTAAATTATGTTTAAAATTTGGAGGTTTAAATATTAATCAGTGTTGTATAGGGATTGGATATGAACCAGAATTACCAAAAGAGTTAATAGATTAAAAAAATGTAGTGAAATGGCGGGAGGAATATTTAGAATGAAAAGAATGTTATTTAGAATATGTTTAAAATTTGGAGGTTTAAATATTAATCAATGTTGTATAGGGATTGGGTATGAACCAGAATTACCAAAAGAATTTTTATAGAGTTAAAGAAATTTAAATGTTATAATATGGTTATTCTACAATTTAAGGGGAATAGCTATGGTAACAATGCTAGTTGTGTTTTTACAATATACTTGTGTGATTATGAATTCGAAGATAATTACAGAAATATATTGTATGTCTATGAAAGAATTATTTCTTACTATTACTTGTGGTTTGTTAGTTGGAATATCTTATCTAGTTTTAAATATATATGCGTCAATTTTAATGGTCATTTCCGTATTTTTAATTCAATACTATTTTAAAAGAAATATAGTTGAAACTGCTATAGTTGCTTCATATGCAATAATAATTTTTATTTTAAGTGATCATTTAGCTACGACAATAGAAAGTTTTTACACCATTATTAATTTTGATATTAGTCAGTATACAATTCTTATACATATAGCTATGACATATGTGATTGCGATACTAATATGTAAATTAGTGCTATATATTAAAAAATACTTTAAACAGAAAAATCCGAATGATTCAAAGGTAGGGATTTTTGTTGGAATAATGGGAGTACTGACTGTATTTGCTTATTATACTTGTATATATTTAGGTAATCATTTAGGTAATAGTATAGAACTAATTAAATTAAACTTTGTATTCTTTATTTTGTATTTATTGATATCGCTGACTATTTTTTACGTATACTCTGAATCGTTGAAGAAAACATATGATGCGCAACAAAAAGTAATGGAATATGAAAATATGCAACATTATACGAATGAAATAGAAAAGCAATATACAGAGATGCGAAAATTTAGGCATGATTATCAAAATATTTTATCTTCTTTAGACAGTTTCATTGATGAAGATGATTACGATGGACTTAAAACTTATTATATAGAAAAGATAAGAACGGCTTCAGAACATATAAATAGTAATAATTTTAAATTGGAAAATTTAAGAAGGATTAAAGTGAAAGAAATAAAAAGTGTTCTTTCAGCAAAACTAATTAAGGCTCAAGAATTAAATATTGATGCAACATTCGAAGCAAATGAGGATATTGACCATATACCGGTAGATTCAGTAATTCTAGTTAGAGCAATAGGTATATTAATGGATAATGCAATTGATGAACTTAAATATTTAGGCTACGGAAATTTATGGGTTGGTATGATAAAGGACAAAAGTTCATTAATGGTGATTATACAAAATACTTGTAGAGAAGATGTTCCGAGAGTTCACAAGCTTAAAGAACAAGGTTTTTCAACCAAAGGGGAAAATAGAGGACTTGGGTTAAGTAATTTATCAGAGTTGATTCAACAGTGTCCAAATGTAGTTTCAGAGACAATTATTAAGAATAGGAATTTTGTACAAAAGTTAGTTATTACCTTGGAGGGATAAAAATATGTTATCAGTGTTTATATGTGAAGATGATATAGCACAACGAGAAAGAATTGAAACGTATATCAAAAATTATATTATAATAGAAGATTTAGATATGGAATTAGTACTTTCGACTCAAAATCCATTTGAGATACTTGAGTACTTAAAGAGTCATTCTAAAACAACTGGTTTGTACTTTTTAGATGTTGATTTACAAGCTGAAATTTCAGGACTGGAATTAGCTGCTGAAATTAGAGATTTAGATGATCTTGGCAAGATTGTCTTTGTAACAACGCACGGTGAGCTATCTTTTTTAACATTCACTTATAAAATCGAAGCTATGGATTATATTATTAAAGATAGGCCAGAAGAGATACAGAGAAAAGTCCAGGATTGCGTAAAAATAGCTCATAAAAGATATTTGAGTGATAAAAATCCTAAAAAAGAAATTTTTAAGGTGAAAATTGGTGATAAAGTTCGATCTATTTATTACTCGGATATTATGTTTTTTGAATCTTCTGCTGTTCCACACAAAATAATTCTACATTTAGAAAATTCTCAATTAGAGTTTTATGGCTCAATGAAAGAAGTTGAAAAAATAAGTGATTGTTTTTACAGATGTCACAAGTCTTATGTAATAAATAAGAATAATATTCAGTTAGTTGATAAAAAAAAGAGAGAGGTAAAAATGGTAAATGAAGAAACTTGTCTAGTCTCTGTGAGGGCGTTAAAGGGATTAGATTGAAGTGGAGAACGAAAGTTAGGATAAGAAAAAGAAATCTTTGAATCTTTCAAGGCTTAAGTCACTCAAGAATGTTAGTTGAAGTATTGGATCAAATATTAATCAAAACGGCAAAAGAAATTTTGTGTGAGCAATGTCATGATTAGAAAGGAATTGGAAGTAATATTGAGGATAATCGATAATAATTAAAATTATAACATTCATTGTATTTTATATAAAAATATAATGAATGTTATTTTTGTATAAGAATAAAAAGAATGAAAATTATGGTAAAATAATACTGTCGTATAAAAGAGGGGGAAACATTGTATGAAAAAAGAGTGGCTTGCTAATGTAGATTTAACGAAAAAAATTGATTCAAAATCGAAGTACAATAAGAAACTTGAAAAATATCAAAGGCGTTTATTGGCATTACAACAGATTTTAAAAGAAGAAAAAGTAGCTGTTATTATGGTTATGGAAGGCTGGGATGCAGCAGGTAAGGGCGGAGCAATTAAGCGAGTGACTGAACATCTTGATCCGCGTGGATTTCAAGTAAAGCCTATTGCAGCACCTGCTCCTCATGAAAAACGATATCATTATTTGCAACGATTTTGGCGGAAAATTCCTCAGTATGGATTTTGATCGTTCTTGGTACGGTCGTGTTTTAGTTGAGCGTGTAGAAGGGGTTGCCACACAGGAAGAGTGGGCAAGAGCATATGATGAAATCAATGGCTTTGAGAAATTATTAACGGATGATCATTATATCATTGGAAAATTCTTTTATCATATTAGTAAAGACGAACAGTTGAAGCGATTTAAGGAGAGAGAGAATAATCCTCTTAAAAGATGGAAAATTACAGATGAAGATTGGCGTAATCGTGAAAAGTGGGATGAGTATGTGGAAGCAACGGAAGAAATGTTTGAAAAAACAGATCAACCGAATGCAAAGTGGCATATTATCGCTAGTAATAATAAATTATATGCACGTGTGAAAACATTGAAAGTAATGATTTCATTAATTGAGGATTATTTTTTAGAACATGGTATAGAACTACCTTCTTATTACTATGAAATAAAAGCGGAAAAGCAAGAGGAATTGGAAATTGTGCAGGATACAAGTGTGAAATAGGACGGAAAAATTTTGTCATGATAAAGTGAAACTTTAATCAGTGGGGGTTTTCTTCATCCCCCACTGATTATGAGCCCTCACCAATCGGGCTGTTACGGGCAGCCCTACTCCCACCTATCTTCCTTGTTTCTCTCTGCATCTTGAGGTGGGAGTCTTACTGCCCGTTAATGCGGGATAAAAGATGTGCGTAAAACATGAAAATGTTTTTTATACCTATATAGAGATTATTCTTGTGGGAACGATAGAATTATGCTAAAATTTATGTAACTTTAAATGAACGGAGGGGTCTCCTTTGATTTTTATCAGATTACGTCTCAATACTTTGTGCCGATAATTGAATAGCGCTCAAAGGCTCTGTTTGTGTACGGAGTGAACGGGATTGGTCTGCCTATTTTAAAGGAACCCTTTATAAAACGCATATGTGAAAAAGAGGGAGGGGCGAATACGCCCTCTTTTTGTTTTACCTTTATAAATAGAATGATTGGATATATGTATGCATATTGGATACGTATATCGTTTGGGGATTTTGGCGCATGGAATTTAGAAGAAGCACGATGTTCTTCTATTTGTCGTGTATCCTTGTCCGTTTATGAAAACGCAGGCAGTGGCCTGTGTTTTTTAGTTTGCGTAATCGAAATGGAGGAACATGTATGGAAGAATTTGTACAAAGAGCAATATTAGTTGGTGTAAATTTAGGGAATGAAAGCGATTTTCAATATTCAATGGAGGAATTAGCAAATCTCGCAGAAGCATGTGATGTGGAAGTTGTCGGGCAAGTTACACAAAATTTACAACGTGTAAATCCTTCTCATTATATTGGAACAGGAAAGATTGAAGAAGTAGCAGCCTATGTGAAGGAAGTGGATGCGAATATTGTTATTTTCAATGATGAGCTATCCCCTTCGCAAATTCGAAATTTAGAAGAAGATTTAGACTGTAAAGTGATCGATCGTACGATTTTAATTTTAGATATTTTTGCCCAGCGTGCGAAAACGAAAGAAGCACAGTTACAAGTAGAAGTAGCTCATCTTCAATATATGATGCCCCGTTTAATCGGCCTTCGTGAATCACTCGGAAGACAAAGCGGCGGTGTTGGTACGAAAAATAAAGGTGTCGGTGAGAAAAAGTTGGAATTAGATCGTCGAAAAATTGAAGAGCAAATTTCAGCGTTAAATAAAGAATTAGAAGCACTTGTTGCACAGCGCAAAACACAGCGAAAACAACGAAAGAAAAAGGAAATTCCGGTTGTAGCGTTAGTAGGATATACAAACGCAGGGAAATCTACGATGATGAATGCGATGCTTGAAATCTTTAATGGAACTGTAGAGAAGCAAGTATTTGAAAAGGATATGTTATTTGCGACGTTAGAAACATCTGTCCGAAATATTGAGCTTCCGGATAATAAATCATTTTTATTAACAGATACAGTTGGATTTGTAAGTAAGTTACCACACCATCTTGTAAAGGCATTTCGTTCAACGTTAGAAGAAGTGGCGGAAGCAGACTTACTCATTCATGTTGTCGATTATTCGAATCCAAATTATGAGCAATTAATTGAAATTACGAATCAAACATTAAAACAAATTGGAGTTGAAAACATTCCGACAATTTATGCATATAATAAATCAGATATGATGGATGTGGAAATTCCAAAAACGAAGGAAGATCGTGTTTATTTATCTGCGAAGAAACAAATTGGCCTGGAAGAATTAGTCGAAATGATTCGTTCACACATTTATACAGAATATACAAAGTGTGAAATGTTAATCCCGTATGATCAAGGGCAAATTGTTTCTTATTTCAATGAGTATGCACATGTTATATGTACGAGTTATGAAAATGAAGGTACGAAACTTTCGCTGGAATGCAAAATAAGTGATTTTGAGAAATATAAGCGTTTTGTCATTTGAAATAAAGTGAAACTTTAATCAGTGGGGGGGTTCTTCATCCCCCACTGATTATTAGTTGAACCAATCGGACTGTTACTGCCCGTTAATGCGGGATAAAATATATTGAATGTATTTCAAATATTCACTTATACTAAAAGTAATATGAATAAAACGGAAAGAACGGAAGGGTGACCCAATTACATGAAGTACTAATCCTATTTACGAAAGCAAACAATTGAAGGCTATTTTTAACAGACCATTACGCTGTTATTTGTGATGCCTTCAATTTGTGTTTTTCAGAATAGGATGGACTTCTATAGTTGGACCAAAGAGAATATGGTTTTCTCTTTTTGTGTACACCTATATATGATTTATGCCTCCTATTCTGAATGGATATAGGGGGCATTTTTTGTCTCCTAAATGAGATAAGAGGAGATGTTACTATGTTTTTATTAGAAGCTAATCGTATAAAGTACTATATACAAGATCGCTTGTTACTTGATATAGATCAATTGCAAATTCATCAAAACGCTCGAATTGGGTTAGTTGGTAGAAATGGAAGCGGAAAAACAACGTTATTTCAAATATTAGCTAAAGAAATTGTCCCGGAAGAAGGGAGTGTTGTTCAGCGTGTGAGGTGCGAACTTTTACCTCAGATGAAGCGAACAGATACAACAAAGAGCGGTGGTGAAGTGACGCAAGAATATATTCAGAAAGCCGTTTTGAAAGATCCGGAGCTTTTACTTGCTGATGAACCAACGACAAACCTTGATACAGAGCATATCGAATGGTTGGAGAAGAAACTTGGAAATTGGCAAGGGGCATTTATTATCATTTCACATGACCGCGCGTTTTTAGATGCTCTTTGCACAAAGATATGGGAATTGGATGAAGGGAAAATAAAAGAGTATACAGGTAACTATAGCGATTATGTAAAACAAAAAGAAATAGAGCGTCAACAAGAACAACTAGCCTATGAAAAATACGAAAAAAAGAAAAAGCAATTGGAAGAAGCAGTAAAGCTAAAAGAGAAAAAGGCGGAAAGGGCAACAAAGGCTCCAAAGAAGGAAGGGAAATTAGAACCGAAAATTACAAAGCCATACTTTGCAAAAAAACAAAAGAAGTTACAAAAAACAGTAGCCGCTATGAAAACAAGGTTAGAAAAACTTGAAAAGGTAGAAAAAGTAAAAGAGCTTCCGCTGCTTAAGATGAACTTACCGAATGCGGAAACGTTTAAAAATGGGATTATTTTGCGCGTGAATGATGGAATAGGTAAAGTTGGGAAACGCGTGCTATGGAAAAAAGCAAGCTTTCATATTCGAGGTGGTGATAAATTAGCAATTATCGGGGCGAATGGGAGCGGAAAAACAACACTTGTAAAACAAATTATGAATCAAGAGTATGGGGTTAGATTTTCTCCTGCTGTAAAAGTTGGCTATTTTAGTCAAAATTTAAACATATTAGATCCGGAAAAATCAATTATCGAAAATGTCCAGTCTTCTTCCAAACAGAATGAAACACTGATTCGAACAGTTCTTGCAAGAATGCATTTCTTTAGAGATGACGTCTATAAGTTTGTAAGGGTATTAAGTGGTGGTGAACGAGTGAAAGTGGCATTAACAAAGCTGTTTTTAAGTGATATAAATACTTTAATTTTAGATGAACCGACGAACTTTCTTGATATGACCGCTGTTGAAGCATTGGAATCCCTTCTAAAAGAATATGAGGGAAGTGTCATCTTTGTTTCACATGATCGCCGCTTTATTGAAAATATCGCTACACGAATTTTAACAATTCATAATCAAAAGATTGAACTGTTTGAAGGAACTTATCAACAATATAAACTAGCTCAAGTACAACAAGCTCAAGATCATAAAAAGGACACACGTCTTTTATTGGAAACGAAATTATCAGAAGTGCTAAGCCGGTTAAGTATTGAACCGTCCGAGGAGTTAGAAAGGGAATTTCAAAAACTATTACAAGAAAAACGAGAGTTGGATGCGGCTGAATAAGTGAAACATATATTCAAACATAAAAGTACATCACGATTCTGAAGTGATGTACTTTTTATAAGTAAAAGGATAGAGGGAAAGTTATATATGCCAAATCCCCCGGTTTCTACAATGTTTAATACTTGTTTTGTAGCTATGTTTTTTTTCATCGCTTTCATCCTCCCCTTTATTTTTGATTGAGTATAAAAGAAGATAAAGAAAATTTCTATAATTAAATCCAATAAAGTTCATGTGAAAAATATGTTTTTTGGAAAGTTGTATTGTTGGAAAAAGAGATAAAACCAGTATAGAATAGAAATGTTTCAAAAGTCAGAAGTGATGATACCCGCATGAAAATATATTTTGTAAGGAGGGTGAAATTCAAATATGCAGGCAATTTCAAAAGAAAATGCAGTGACGACGCCAACGATATATCGCATTTTATTTGCAATTAGTTTCGGCCATTTTTTAAATGATTCTATGCAAGCTGTTGTGCCGGCATTGTTTCCAATTTTAGAAAAAACAATGAATTTATCTTATATGCAAGTCGGATGGATTGCGTTTGCACTAAATATGACGTCATCTGTTATGCAACCGGTGTTTGGGATGTATTCAGATAAGAAACCATCACCATTTTTGCTACCGCTCGGTATGTTCGCAAGCATGCTTGGGATGATTGGACTTGCATTTGCACCAAATTTTATTATTGTTATTATTTCTGTTTTATTTATCGGATTAGGTTCAGCAGTCTTTCATCCAGAAGGAGCCCGCGTTGCGTATATGGCATCTGGTACGAAGCGTGGATTAGCACAAGCGATTTATCAAGTAGGGGGGAATACTGGGAATTCACTTGCCCCCATTTTTACAGCATTAATTTTCGTTCCTCTTGGTCAAAAAGGTTCGCTTGGGTTTACGGCTTTTGCAGCAGTAGGGATTCTATTATTAATGTATGTGTCAAAGTGGTATAAAAATGAATTGGTAAGCGGCGCTGTAAAAAGAAAGAAACGAGCTGCACTTGAGGCTGAAAATGCAATTGTAAGTACGCATATTAAATTTGTTATCGTTCTCCTTATCTTTTTAACTTTTGTTCGTTCGTGGTATGGAGCTGGTATTGGAAACTTTTATCAATTTTATTTGATTGAGCATTATGGTTTATCGATAAAGAATGCGCAATATTTTGTATTTGCTTTTATGATTGCTGGCGTACTGGGAACATTTTTGGGAGGACCGCTCGCAGATCGATTTGGTAAGAAAAATATTATTGTATTCTCCATGCTCGGTTCTGCGCCGCTTGCACTTTTATTACCGCACGTTTCTCTTTTATGGGTTGTGCCGTTATTTTTATGTATCGGTTTCATTAGTTCCAGTAGCTTTAGTGTGATTGTTGTATATGCACAAGAACTTGTGCCAGGGAAAGTAGGGATGGTATCAGGACTAATTGTCGGTCTTGCGTTTGGTCTTGGAGCGCTAGGTGCTGTCATTCTTGGGAAATTAGCTGATATATATAGTCTACAGTTTATTATGGTATTATGTAGTTGTTTACCATTAATTGGACTTACTTCCTGGTTACTGCCGAGTGATAAAAAATCCGTATAGAATAGGGGATGCGCTATGAAACTATGCAAAAATGTTACAGAATTAATAGGGGATACGCCTGTCGTGCGATTATCTAAGTTTGTTCCGAAAGATGCGGCGGATGTATATGTAAAGTTAGAAATGTTTAACCCATCTCGCAGTGTGAAAGATCGTGCGGCTTATCATTTAATTCATGTTGCAGAGGAGCAAGGTCTTATTCAGCCAGGAGATACAATTATTGAACCGACAAGTGGGAATACGGGAATTGGTTTAGCGATGAATGCAGCCGCGAAAGGATATAAAGCGATTTTAATTATGCCGGATAATATGTCAAAAGAACGAATTAATCTGTTAAAAGCATATGGTGCAGAAGTTGTTTTGACACCGGCAGAACAAAGAATGCCAGGTGCAATTGCAAAAGCGATAGAACTACAAAAACAAATACCGAATAGCTTTATCCCACAGCAATTTGAAAATCCAGCAAACCCAAATATTCATCGCTATACAACAGCACTTGAAATTTATGAACAAATGGATGGGAAGTTAGATGCTTTTGTAGCGACTGCTGGAACAGGTGGAACAATGACAGGGACTGGGGAAACGTTGAAAGAGAAACTACCTAATTTATATATTGCAGTAGTTGAACCGAAAGGATCGCCTGTTTTATCTGGTGGTGTACCAGGTCCTCATAAACTAGTTGGAACAAGTCCGGGATTTATTCCAAAAAACTTAAATACAGAAATATATAACGAAATTATTCAAATTGCAGATGAAGAAGCGCTAAGTACGATGAGAAATTTAGCAAAACAAGAAGGATTATTAGTAGGGCCATCTTCAGGGGCTTCCGTGTATGCTGCAATTATGATTGCGAAGCGATTAGGTGTGGGTAAGAAGGTATTGTGTATTGCACCTGATACAGGTGAACGGTATTTAAGTATGGGATTGTTTGAATAACATATTGTGAGAGCACGCAAAGTAGAAAAATAAGAGATGTAACAATTTATACAGTTACATCTCTTATTTTTATTTTATAAATTTTCCTAGTAGCGGTAATCGTTGAATACGATTACCGAGAATGCGCGAAGCAAGTCCGCTTGTTAATACAAATAAAAGATAGACGAATCCGCCGGCTACGCCGCATATGATTACGATAAGTAATGATTCAATGTAAGGTTGTCCAGGTATGAACCATCCGATCATCGCTTTTAATGCTATGACAATAGCGGACATTGCACTAGAATAAATAAGAATAAGACATACTGTTTTTACAGTCTCTTTTATATCAAACTTTGCAAATTTAACGATACAGTATAACATAATGGCATCTGAAACGAGATACCCGAGAATGGTTCCAAGTACAGCGCCATGGCCACCTAATACATATAGAAGAGGAGTGTTGATAATCAGTTTTACAAGAATGCCCACTGAGAAAGCAATCATTGTTTTTCGTTGATAATCAATTCCTTGTAAAATAGCTGCTGAAACGGTAAAAATCGCGCTTAATACAGCTGATGGTGCATAGGAAATTAAGTATTGTGAACCACCTACTGCGATATCGTGGCTCACGTAAACCATGCGGAATGCATCATAAGCAATACTAGCTAGGCCGAATGCCGCTGGAATGGTGAAAAATAATAATACTTGGAATATCTTTGTAATTTGTTCTTGTAATTCTTCTCGTTTTCCACTTGTAAATGATTTTGTTATAGCTGGAATAATTGTTAATGAAAATCCAGTTGCAAGGGAAGCTGGAATCATAATTAATTTTTGAGCATAGTTCGTTATATAAGCGAAAACAGCATTTGCTGTTTTTAATGGTTCGCCAAGGGCTCTTAAAGCGTCAGCAACTGTGTATTGATCGACTAATGTATAAAGCGGAATAGCGATGCCGACAAATACAATGGGAATTGCATAACGAAGTAATTCCATATAGATATTTTTTAATGGAAGAGTAGATGCCCTTGATTTAAGCTCACCTTTAGGTGGTTTTAGGTGATTGTATTTTTTCCAATACATGATTAAAATCGAAACGCTAGCAATCGCTCCGACCGCAGCGCCGAATGTAGCGACTGCTACAGAAGAAGCGACAGAGCCACCTAGTAACTTTGTAACAACGAAACTACCAGCTAAAATGAAAACAACACGTGCAATTTGTTCTACAACTTGTGATACGGCGCTTGGTTTCATATGCTGGAAGCCTTGAAAATAACCGCGTGTAACACTCATTGCTGGTACAATAATAAGCGCAAAGCTGAGCGCCCGCATTGTAAGTGTTACGTCAGCAATAAACTTTGGATCGGGCGCTTTTGAACGGATGATAAATTGTGATATGTAAGGCGCACCGATAAATAAAATGAAAAAACCAGCAAATCCCATCAATAGCATCAATTTTACACTGGAGTTATAGAGTTTTTTACTTGTACTATAATCACCTAGTGCATTATATTTTGCGACAAATTTTGATACGGCAATTGGAATGCCGGCTGTTGAAAAACTAAGTAAGATACCGTACCAAGAATATGCATATCCATATAAAGCAACCCCTTGTGTACCAACTAATAATTGAAAGGGGAAGAAATAGATAAATCCTAAAATACGTGAAATCATTGTGGCCCCGCTTAATAAAGCAGTTCCTTTTAACACTTTTGAAGTAGACAAAACATTTTCCTCCCACTTTTGCTCTCATGCAACCATCTATATTACTATAAACCCGTCACAGTATTTAATAAAGTATAAATCTCACTGTTGGAATATGATTCATAGAAAATTCATATTTTGAATTTTCGCAACAAAAAGTAGATAGATTATACATAAAAATTCAGAAAAAATTAGTTGACACTATTTTGAATATATGATAAAAATGATATTAATCAATTCGGAAACATCATATTTGGGCAATGAAAGGTTATAGTAGTGAAAATCTTCCTATTTCAGAGAGCTGATGGTTGGTGTGAATCAGTATATAGATTATTCATGAAGTTCGTCCTGGAGCATCTTTCATAAATCTCACATTGTGAGGAAATGAAAGACGGTAGTGAATACCGTTATTAAATAAAGTGGTGAAGAGTTTTTTCACAACTAGGGTGGTACCGCGATATATATCGTCCCTACGTATTTACGTAGGGGCGTTTTTTATTTAAGGTTCACTGTCGTTGTGTCTTCATAACTAGGGTGGTACCGCGATATTTTAATCGTCCCTACGCAAATGCGTAGGGATGTTTTTTATTTAAAGAGGAGGAGATTCTACTAGAAATAGCTAATGTTAGAACGCAATGAATAAAGAGAAACAGAGAGGAGATTACAATATGAATTCACAGCAATGGACATCGAAATTAGGTTTCGTATTAGCTGCTGCAGGTTCAGCAATTGGCCTTGGGGCAATTTGGAAGTTCCCTTATATGGCCGGAATTGGAGGCGGCGGAGCATTCTTTCTTATTTTTATCGGTTTTACATTATTAATTGGTTTACCGCTCTTATTAGCTGAATTTGTAATTGGGAGGAGTACACAAAAAGAAGCCGTTGATGCATATAGACAAATTGCTCCTAAAACATTATGGCCATGGTTAGGTAAATTAGGTGTTGTAACATGTTTCATATTACTTTCATTCTATAGTGTAGTAGGCGGTTGGATTTTATTATATTTATGGAATGCAGTTACAGGAAGGTTATGGGAAGGAAATGGCGCATATGAAGCAACATTTGGTGAAATCATTTCCAATTCTTATTTAGCAGTTGGCTCACAGTTATTATTTATTCTTATGACCATTTTCATTGTAAGCAAAGGTGTACAAAACGGTGTGGAAAAAGTAAATAAATATTTTATGCCTGCGCTCTTTGTTTTATTCTTTATATTAATTATTCGTGCTCTTACATTAGAGGGAGCTGGAAAAGGAGTTCGTTTCTTCCTGCAACCAGATTTCTCAAATGTGACATCGGAAGTTATTTTATATGCAATGGGCCAATCGTTCTTTTCATTATCTGTTGGTGTAGCAGTAATGGTAACGTATAGTTCATACTTACCGAAGGAAGAAAGTCTACCGCGTTCGGCATTTTCAATTGTAGGATTAACACTTATTATTACATTGCTTGCAGGACTTGCTATTTTCCCAGTTGTATTCGCATTTGGAATGGAACCGTCCCAAGGACCAGGATTATTATTTATCGTATTACCTGCCATTTTCAGTAAAATGGTGTTCGGAAAAGTATTCTTCGTTCTTTTCTTATTACTATTCTTCTTTGCAACAGTTACGTCAGCCATTTCTATGTTAGAAATTAGCGTTGCATCTTTAACAGCAAAAGGAAATGGAAGACGGGAAAAGTTTGCAATCATTGTAGGATTATTGATTTTTGTAGTAGGTATTCCATCGGCATTATCATACGGTGTATTAAGTGATGTTAAAGTTTTTGGAAAGACAGTTTTCGATTTAGCAGACTTTTCAGTAAGTAATGTACTCATGCCGCTTGGTGTATTGTTAGTTTCTATATTCGTTCCATTAAAAATGAAGAAAGATGTATTAATGAGAGAGCTTGGTGTAAGTAAACATAAAGGATATACATTATTCATAATATGGTTATTCTTACTTCGTTATATTGCACCAATTGCTATTATTATTGTATTTTTAAATGTAATTGGAGTGATTTAAAAAAGGTCCTAGCGGAATATTCTGCTAGGGCTTTTTCGTCATCAAATCATTTTGTTTGTAATTTGTTTATTGTGATTGCTATGTTAACAGGCTAAACAATTGGTATGTTCGTGAGTTCATAAGCTTATAAGTTCCAAATCATAAGAGGCAAATATATAAAGATGCAAGAAGGAAAAAAATATCATATAATGAGACCATAAATGGTATATTGGAGGTGTTTTTATGGTGATTATGATACAATTGCCGGACACTGCAGCGTCTCATGCAAAGCCAAGTATGGAAATGGCGATACTTTGCGTGAGGTAGACAATGTATATACAATCGCCAAATTGAGCTCGTATATTTTTGTATTTGGCTTTGCCCTTATTGAAATGAATCATACGAAATAAGGGGCGAGCAAACATGGGATACGTAAAAGCGACAGCTGTTTTACCAGAAAGTTTAATTGCAGAAATTCAAAAATATGTACAGGGTGAAACAATTTACATTCCAAAACAAGAAACTGAACATTATAAATGGGGGACACGATCTGGGGGAAGAAAACAAATCGATATGCGAAATCGAAAGATAAAAGAAGCTTTTGAAAACGGAATTTCTATCTATCAATTAGCAGAAGAATATTTTCTTTCTGTAGAAACAATAAAAAAAATTGTGTATTCCAAATCATAGTAAAAAGCACTGATTATTCTTTTGAAATAATCAGTGCTTTTTTATGTATAGTTTGTTTATGAATTATTTTTGGTATTTTATAAAAGAAAGGTATTATATACAATAAAAACAGATTGATAATTTGTATGGAGTGATAACGATGGAAGCATTTATTAGAAGTGATCAATATAATTTTATAAAATCACAAACTCATATTCTTGTGCATGGACATGCAACAGCAAACGATAGAGGGGTCATTACGGCTTTGAAATCCCTTGCAATTGAAAAAGTATTACACGCCTTTGAAAATTTAAATAGTGAACAGAAAGAATTAGTTGAAACAATTTTGACAGTTGAAAATAGAGAAGATGCGGAAGCATTTTTGCTTAAATTGAATCCGTATGTTATACCATTTCAAGAAGTTACCCCACAAGCATTAAAAAAATTATTTCCTAAAGTGAAAAAATTAAAGCTTCCTGAAATGGAAGAAGTAAACATGAAAGAAATGTCATATTTAGGTTGGACTGATAAGGGAACGGGAAAAAGGTTTATTATAGCAAAAAAGAATAATAAATTAGTTGGCGTTCATGGGACGTTTCAAAGTACAAATAAAAAAGGGATTTGTGCACTATGTCATGGGCATGAAGAGGTAGGTATGTTTTTAGTTGAAATAAAAGGAGATGTACCAGGAACGTTTGTTAAAAAGGGAAATTATATTTGTCAAGATAGTATAGCGTGTAATCAAAATATGACTTCTTTAGATAAATTACATGATTTTATTGAGAGACTTAAGAAATAAAGGACGATTTTTTCGTCCTTTTATTATTTCTTCTGCCAATTTGCTTTTATAAAATCTTCACGTCCAGACTCTTTTCGCTCCTGAGCATATTTTTCTGGATTTTTCTTGTAGAAATGCTGATGGTATTCTTCTGCTTCATAAAAAGGTGCAGCTGGGCGAATTTCTGTTACGATTGGATCGTTAAATATACCGCTAGTAGCAAGCGATTGTTTTGACTTCTCAGCGAGTTCTTTTTGGATTTCATTGTGATAGAAAATTGCTGTGCGATAAGATGGACCACGATCAAAAAATTGTCCGCCATCATCAGTTGGATCAATTTGCGACCAATATAAGTCTAGTAATTTTTGATAAGGAAAAATAGAAGGATCGAATGTAATTTGAACAACCTCTAAATGCCCGGATGTACCAGATTTTACTTGTTCATATGTTGGATTTGGAATATGTCCACCAGTATAGCCTGAAACAACTTTTTGAATACCCGGAAGTTCATCAAATGGTTTTACCATACACCAAAAGCAGCCACCGGCAAAGGTTGCGAGTTCGAATGCTTTCTTTGTCATGTTTATAATACCTCCTAAATAGATGGGTTTATTAAGTATTATATAAAATATTTTATTATGCAATAAAAAAGATTAAGAAATATCTAATAAAATACATTCTAGTTCTATTTTTAAAAATAAATTTTTGGAAAATATATTGACAATGAAAAAGAGAAAGTTCTATAATACGTATAATAACTTGAAAGTGAATTCTGAATTTTCTAACTTTATTATATTTTATATGCGAAGAAGAGGAAAGTAGATGATGATGAGTGTTTCAGAGAGCTGCCCCGTGGCTGTGAGGGCGGTAACAAGCAAATCATTGAAAATCACCTTGGAGCATTGCTTGCGAAAGGGAAACTGAGTAGAGAGCGACGGGCTCGTCTCCGATAAATGGACGAAGGTCTGATAGGACCTACTGAGCTTATATTTCGTGAGGAGTATAAGGAAGCTGAGTGGTACCGCGAAACTCTCGCCTCAGCAATCAAATCTACTAGTGAGTAGAGATTGATTGCTGAGGCGAGAGTTTTTATTTAAAAAATACAGGAATGTGAAGAAGAGGAAAGTAGATGATGATGATGAGTGTTTCAGAGAGCTACCCCGTGGCTGTAAGG
Source organism: Bacillus cereus group sp. BfR-BA-01492 (assembly GCF_022662815.1). Taxonomy (NCBI): domain Bacteria; kingdom Bacillati; phylum Bacillota; class Bacilli; order Caryophanales; family Bacillaceae; genus Bacillus; species Bacillus cereus group sp. BfR-BA-01492. The sequence goes on along the minus strand of NZ_JAKUEH010000006.1, from coordinate 193,228 downwards.
GTGGTACAAATCTATCGATTGAAAATCACCTCAGAGCACTACTCACGAAAGGAAACGAGTAGAGAGTAGCGGAGTTGTTTCCGATAGCAGAACAAAAGTCTATATTTGGACTTATTGAGCTTATATTTCGCAAGGAGTATAAGGAAGCTGAGTGGTACCGCGATTCCCTCGTCTCAGCAATGGGTTGCTACAAGTTGTAAAAAATCGATTGCTGAGACGAGTATATTTTTATGGATAATATACAGAATGTTTAGTCTTTGTGTATTCTTCTCAGCAATCGATTTAAAGATAGATTGCATAAAGAGATCAAAAAGAGGAGCGATGTAAGATGAAAAAGCAGTATATCTATATGAATGGGGAATTAGTAGAGAAGGAAAAGGCTGTTGTTTCGGTATATGATCATGGATTTTTATATGGAGACGGTGTATTTGAAGGAATTCGTAGTTACGGTGGAAATGTCTTTTGTTTAAAAGAGCATGTAAAGCGGTTATATGAATCTGCAAAATCTATTTTGCTCATGATTCCAATGACAGCGGAAGAAATGGAAAAAGCTGTTTTACAGACGTTACAAAAAAATGGATACGCCGATGCATATATTCGACTAATTGTTTCAAGAGGAAAGGGAGATTTAGGGCTGGATCCAAGAAGCTGCGAAAAGCCAAGCGTTATCATTATTGCAGAACAATTGAAATTATTTCCCCAAGAATTTTATGATAATGGTCTGAGCGTCGTATCGGTTGCATCTCGCCGGAATATGCCAGATGCATTAGATCCACGTATTAAGTCAATGAATTATTTAAATAACGTACTAGTGAAAATTGAAGCAGCACAATCGGGTGCACTAGAAGCGCTTATGTTAAATCAACAAGGATATGTTTGTGAAGGGTCAGGAGACAATGTTTTTGTAGTGAAAGATGGAAAAGTAGTAACACCGCCTTCTTACTTAGGGGCATTGGAAGGAGTTACTCGCAATAGCGTGATTGAACTTTGTGACAAATTGGGACTTCCATGTGAAGAAAGACCGTTTACCCGCCACGATGTATATGTAGCTGATGAAGTATTTTTAACAGGAACTGCGGCTGAATTAATTCCAGTTGTAAAAGTTGATGCAAGAGAAATTGGAGATGGAAAGCCTGGAGAGGTAACGAAACAATTAACCGAAGCGTTTAAACGATTAACGAGAGAACGAGGAGTACGTGTTCCAGGACTAGCGGAGAGTTTGGCATAGAAGATAGGAAAGGAGTTAAGAAAATGTAAGCCCGGCATACAGTTTGTAAGACAGAGAAGTTGGAATAAGGGAAAGTGAACGGTGCAAGTCATGTTATTCAATGCTTGAAAAAATTAGGTGTAACAACCGTATTTAGTTATCCGGGAGGAGCTATTTTACCAGTGTATGATGCGCTTTATGGAAGCGGCTTAAAACATATTTTAACGCGTCATGAACAGGCGGCGATTCACGGAGCAGAAGGATATGCAAGAGCTTCTGGAGAGGTGGTGGTAGTATTTGCTACCTCCGGCCCAGGAGCACCAAACTTAGTAACCGGTTTAGCTGACGCTTATATGGATTCGATTCCACTTGTTGTGATTACTGGACAAGTAGCTAAGTCTCTCCTGGGGAAAGACGGATTTCAAGAGGTGGGACGAATGAATTATACTTTTTCAATGGTTGTAAATAATGATCCAGGGGTTTTATTACGCGTCAGTGGTATATTTGCTCGGCGTGGTTACAATATTTCTTCTTTAGATTTAAAGGAAAGTGCTCCAAGAAATATTTCTCATATGAAAGTAACAGCTATTTGTACTGAAAATGAAGCACATGTATTAGTGGGTCAATTAAAAAAGTTAATAGATGTTTTGCAAGTAAATATATGATAAAGAGAGTATGTCGATTTCATGTATGCAGGCGGATTGACAAACATGCGTCATTCTATTTCAAACATAGCAGAATTTGGCGATTATGTAACAGGATCACGAATTGTAACAGATGAAATGAAGAAAGAAATGAAATGTGTTCTTACCGAAATTCAGCAAGGAGAATTTAGGGGAAAAGGGTTGTTAGAAAATCAAACTGGACGTAAGGCGTATCATACGATGAAAAAGGAAGAGCAACATCATCAGCTAGAAAAGATAAGAGCAGAACTTCGTGAAAGGATGTCTTGGATTCAGCCGCTAGAAACAAAAAATTAGTAAAAAATAAACAGCAGAGCAAAAATGTACGTGGAAAGGACTTGAAAATATGAGAAGTGACATGATTAAAAAAGGTTTTGATAAAGCGCCGCATCGCAGTTTATTAAAAGCAACCGGGCTCAAAGATGAAGACTTTCATAAACCGTTTGTAGCGATTTGTAATTCTTTTATTGAAATTATTCCTGGGCATAAACATTTAAATGAATTTGGTCGTCTTGTAAAGGAAGCTGTACGTGCGGCAGGAATGGTTCCATTTGAATTTAATACAATTGGAGTCGATGACGGGATCGCAATGGGACATATCGGCATGCGCTATTCACTTCCAAGCCGTGAGATTATTGCTGATTCAGTGGAAACAGTAGTCAATGCACATTGGTTTGATGGCATGATTTGTATTCCGAACTGTGACAAAATTACACCTGGCATGATGATGGCTGCGATGCGGATTAATATTCCAACGGTTTTTGTTTCAGGAGGACCAATGGCAGCAGGAAAGACATCAAAAGGAGAGGTTGTTGACTTAAGTTCTGTTTTTGAAGGCGTAGGCGCTTATCAATCTGGAAAAATTTCAGAGGAAGAATTAAAAGATATTGAAGATCACAGCTGTCCATCTTGTGGTTCTTGTTCGGGTATGTTTACAGCAAATTCGATGAACTGTCTATGTGAAGTATTAGGATTAGCCCTCCCGGGAAATGGAAGCATCTTAGCGACAGACTCGCGCCGAGAACAGTTAATTCAACAAGCAGCGGAGAGTTTAAAAATTTTAATTGAGCGTGATATTAAACCGAGAGATATCATCATAGAAGAAGCCATTGATGACGCGTTTGCACTTGACATGGCAATGGGAGGATCCACAAATACAGTATTACATACGTTAGCAATTGCTCAAGAAGCAGGATTAGACTATGACATGAACCGGATTGATGCAGTTTCAAGGAAAGTTCCTCATTTATGTAAAGTAAGCCCAGCCTCAAATTGGCATATGGAAGATATCGATCGTGCGGGTGGTATGAGTGCCATTTTAAAAGAATTAAGTAGAAAAGAAGGAGTACTGCACTTAGATCGTATAACAGTTACAGGGAAAACGTTAAGAGAAAATATTGCTGATGCTGAAATTCAGGATAAAGAAGTCATTCATTCTCTTGAAAACCCTCATAGCAAAGAGGGTGGGTTACGTATATTAAAAGGAAACCTCGCAAAAGATGGCGCTGTTATTAAAAGTGGTGCGACAGAAGTAAAACGCTTTGAAGGCCCGTGTGTTATTTTTAATTCACAAGATGAAGCACTTGCGGGGATTATGCTTGGTAAAGTAAAAAAAGGAGATGTTGTAGTTATTCGTTATGAAGGGCCAAGAGGGGGGCCTGGTATGCCAGAAATGTTAGCTCCAACATCAGCAATTGCTGGTATGGGACTAGGAGCTGACGTAGCACTTTTAACAGATGGCCGTTTTTCAGGGGCATCACGAGGTATTTCTGTCGGGCATATTTCTCCAGAAGCTGCTGCGGGCGGGGAAATTGCACTTCTTCAACAAGGAGATATCGTTTGTATTGATGTAGAAGAGCGTTTACTAGAAGTGAAAGTGAGCGATGAGGAATTAGCGAAACGCCGAAAAGAATGGAAAAGACCAAAGCCGAAAGTAAAAACAGGATGGCTTGGCCGTTATGCCCAGATGGTTACATCAGCAAATACTGGGGCAGTACTGAAAATAAAAAACTTTGATTGAATGATAGAAAAAAGAGATAAGGAATGATAGGAAATGGTGCATAAGGTAAAGGAGAGAGTAAAAATTGAAGATATCCTGATGGCTCATAATTGTTTAAAGGATATTATCAATAAAACACAGCTTCAACGAGATTCAGTGTTATCTGAGAAATATGAATGTGAAGTATATGTGAAAAGAGAAGATTTACAAGTGATCCGCTCCTTTAAAATTCGCGGTGCTTACAATTTAATTCAGAGCTTATCAAAAGAGGAGTTGCAAAACGGAGTTGTGTGCGCAAGTGCTGGCAATCATGCACAAGGCGTTGCGTATACGTGTAATTTATTGAAGATTTCGGCAAAAATTTTTATGCCAATGACAACGCCGAAGCAGAAAGTATCGCAAGTCAAATTTTTCGGTGGTGATGTGGCAGACATTATGTTAGTTGGTGATACATTTGATAGTTCCTTTCAAGAAGCGCAGCGCTATTGTGAAGAAAATGGCATGACATTTGTACATCCTTTCGATGATCCACACGTAATTGCCGGTCAAGGAACAGTGGCAGTCGAGATTTTACATGATACGGAAAAAACGATTGATTATGTATTTACAGCAATTGGCGGTGGGGGTCTCGCTTCTGGCATCGGTACATATGTAAAGGGAGTGAGTCCAAATACAAAAGTAATCGGTGTGGAACCTAAAGGAGCAGCGTCGATGAAAGAAGCTTTTTTACAAAATGAAAATGTAACGCTAGAAATGATTGATAGTTTTGTAGATGGTGCAGCGGTAAAGAAAGTAGGAAAGCTAACCTTTGAGACTTGTAAAGATGTGTTAGATGATATTGTCCTAGTTCCTGAAGGGAAAATTTGTACAACGATTTTAGAATTGTATAAGAAGAATGCAATTGTTGCAGAACCTGCCGGAGCTCTCTCGATTGCAGCGCTTGATTTTTATAAAGATGAAATAAAAGGAAAAACAGTCGTTTGTGTGTTAAGCGGTGGAAATAATGATATTGATCGAATGCAAGAAATGAAAGAACGCTCTCTTATTTACGAAGGGGTAAAACATTATTTTATTATTGAATTTCCGCAGCGATCAGGGGCGTTGCGAGAGTTCCTTGATAAAGGATTAGGACCAGAGAATGATATTACTCGTTTTGAGTATATTAAGAAGCATAATAAAGAAAATGGTCCTGCACTTGTCGGTGTAGAGTTAAAACATAAAGAAGATTATGAGCCACTTATTGCTCGTTTTAAGGAAAATCATATTCAATTTCTGGAACTGAACAAAAATCCTGTTTTGTTTGATTTGTTAACTTAATAAATAAAGAGAAAGAGAGCGAAAATGGTAAGCTCTCTTTCTTATTTTTACCTTTGTTATTTATGCTAGTTGAATTGTTTAATGAAAATTCGTAATATTAAATCGTTACGTAAGTAATAGGGAATACAAATTGAAAGCTTTTGGTCATGATTGTGAGTGTTTTATCGCTTCATATTAGAAGACTTCACCTGAAAGGTTAAAAAATAAAGTCTTAGAGAGAGGAAGAAAGAATGGTTATATTGGGAGCAATTGTAAATGGAATATGTATTATAATCGGCACATTATTAGGGAAAGTATTAAGTAATATTCCTGAAAGTATGAAAGGAACCGTCATGCATGCGATTGGTTTAGCAGTTACTGTACTAGGATTACAAATGGGAATGAAAAGCGAAAACTTTCTCATTGTTATTTTAAGCCTTGTAATAGGGGCGGTAGTTGGGGAGTGGCTTTGCTTAGAAGAAAAGCTACAAGAGTTAGGGAATTGGTTAGAAAAGAAAGTTGGTTCCAAAGGAGAAGGAAGTATATCTGTAGGTTTTGTTACAGCTACGCTAATCTTTGCCATTGGGGCAATGGGGGTACTAGGCGCATTAGATAGCGGAATTCGCGGAAACCATAATGTCCTCTATACAAAAGCGATTATAGATGGGTTTATTTCCCTTATTTTAACAACAACACTTGGAATTGGTGTATTATTTTCGGCTGTGCCAGTTATTTTATATGAAGGTGGAATCGCTCTATTTGCAACGCAAATTAATCGTTTTGTACCCGATCAATTAATGAATCAATTTATTATAGAAATGACAGCAACGGGTGGGGCTATGATCTTTGCAATTGGACTGAATTTACTCGGATTCATTAAAATAAAAGTTGCAAATTTATTACCTGGAATACTGGTCGTTGGAATGATTGTTTCTATTATATATGGATATAATTTATTTTTATTAAAATAGAGCCTGTGATACAAGGGGTGTAAAAAATGGCCTTTTGTCACAGGCTTTTCCTTTTTATTTGTTATAGCATACACTCACAACACGAAATGCTGACCAAGAAAATTGGCGATCTAGTAGCTGCTACAAAATTAATATGAATGTTTTATAAAGTGCACGAAGCCACCTATAAATAAAAGTGCAAAACTTCCCATTACAACAAAAATGAGTGTTTCCATAGAAATGTATAGTAGTTGGGAATCTTCTTTCGGTAGCATCGCAAGAAATGGTTGGGCCCATGGGTAGGAAGGACCAAACCGTTCAGAATTTGCAATCATAAGAGCAGGGATAGTAGCTATAACATTTAAAGCAATTGGCGCTGCAAAGCTAGACCAAATGGTTGATACCCATAGCTGTAAGGCAATTAAAGGTAAAGTAGCAATACAGCCACCTACAACGCTTTTTATTACTAGAGTTAGCGGGAATGGACCGGATAGATGTAACAGATGTCCAGCAGTAACAAAACTCATAATAAAAAGGACTTGCACGATACTTATAAATGTGAAGATAAAGAAAAACTTTATGATATATGTATGATATTTTGTTACAGGTTGTATGAGAAGTTGTTTCCAGCCCCCGTTTGCATGTTCATATCGGCAAATAAATGCCGTGAAAATGCCTGTTAACAGTGGTAAAAGTAGCATGCTATGTACTGTTATCATGATATTATAAATTAACTCCCAATGTTGATATTCAGGGTAGCGTGAACCGCTTGCATAGGCGACTCCTCCTGCTAAAATAGGGCTTAAAAATAATAATATCCATATTTTTGTTTTTTTAATTTTATAAAATTCAGCCCGCATTGTATTTAGTAAAATCATTATTTGTACACATCCCTTCTATTAAAAATTTCTGTTTCAATCACTAACATACAAAGTGTAACTATGCCTCCTAGTACCACGCATAAAAGCGGTGGTCCCCAGTCAAGACGTAAGCTTGGCCATCTCCATAGAACCCAATTAGGAAGTGAGACGGAAAACATAGTGAAAACGCTACCTAATAAACCAATTGTGCATGTCACGCTTTGATTTTGGAATAGAATGGCAAGCCATAATTGTAAAGCGACAATGGGTAGTGCTGACCAATATGGGTAAAAACTCATTTGAAATATAGAAAACCATGGTATAGCAGCATCGAATTGTAAGGTAAGCCCTAAAGCAACTATACCAGCGAATAATAAAGCGCAAGATATAGTAAGTAAAAAAACGATTAATATAAATTTTACGAGAAAAATATGTCTCCTATTGATAGGTAAAGATAGGAGATGTTTCCATGAACTAGAATGATGTTCTATATGTGCAATGAGAGATGTAATAATGGTAATTCCCAATATAAGAGTTGTGCGAGCAAGTGATTGTGTTTCAGAAATAAGCCCACCCCACAAGTCTTGTACATACTTATCTATTAAAAAATCATAACGAAGAAAAAAGTTACACGCTTGAAGGGAAATAACACCTATTGGTCCTAAAAAGATTAAAAACCAAATCCATTTTCCTTTTATCTTTAAAAGCTCAGATTGAAAGAGACGTTTGTACATATGACTCTTCCTCCTTTATAAGCTGCAAAAATATTTCTTCAAGTGATTTTTTGTTTTCTTCAATTCTAAATATGGAAATATTTTCAGTTACAAGTGTTTTTACAGTTTCTGCAACAGTTTTATTTGATACATTTGAGAGTATGATATGATTCTCTTCTAGTATAGACGGAATGCCTTTACTTAAAATGATTTTCCAAGCAATTTCAGTTTTATCTGTTACAAGTGAAATAGAGTGCTGAGCATGGCGGCGTAATGTTTCTATTTTGTCCTGAAAAATGAGTTTTCCTTTTGAGATAATTCCCACATAGGTTGCCATTTGATCTATTTCACTTAATAAGTGGCTAGATATAAGAATAGTAATCCCTCTTTCTTGTGCGAGTTTCTTAATTAGTGTACGAATTTCATGAATCCCCTCAGGGTCAAGACCATTTGTTGGTTCATCTAAAAGTAATAGCTGTGGGTCGCCAAGTAAAGCGATGGCAATTCCTAGACGTTGTTTCATTCCTAATGAATATTCTTTTACTTTTTGTGTTGCAGCATGCTCTAATCCTACGATTTGGAGTACTTCTGCTACTTTGTTTTTCGGGACATTTCTTAAAATACGGTAAACTTCTAAATTTTCAATAGCATTTAAGTGAGCGTAATATGAGGGGGTTTCCACAAGAGCACCAATTTTCGATAAGATAGAAAGGCGCTCTTTTGCTAAATCTTGTTGAAATATTGTAACGGTTCCCTTCGTTGGTTTTATAAGACCTAAGAGCATCCGAATGCTAGTTGTTTTTCCAGCTCCATTTGGGCCGAGAAAACCGTATATTTCCCCTTTTGGAATTTGTAAATCTACATGATCTACAGCATAGCTATTGCGATATCTTTTTGTTAATCCTTTCGTTTCTACAATATAACTCATTCTTGATCACCTCAAATCAAGTATAGAAAAGAAAGGTTAATGATTATGTTAAGGGAGTTTAAGATTTGTTTAAAATTATACAGAATCGTGTAATTTAGGAGTATGCTAGTTTTCAAATGCTGCTAGATTCCTTATCATGGAAGAGAAAGGTTAAATTTATATATGAAGGTGAGAAAATGACATACGTTTTATATATTGAGGATGATTTGGAAATTGGAGAGTGGGTGAAAAATGAATTAGAAAAGCAAGCATATAACGTTGTGTGGTTTACTTCAGAAGAAGGTACAAATGAAAAGTGTAAGCAGGCGGATATTATTGTTTTAGATGTTATGTTGCCGGGACTTGATGGGTTTACACTAGGGCAACGTTTTAAAAAGGAGTATACAGATACCCCGATTATGATGTTAACAGCAAGAACGACATTAGAAGACAAAATATACGGACTAACATTTGCTGATGATTATATAACAAAACCATTTCATCCAAAAGAGTTAATAGCCCGCATTGAAGTTTTATTAAGACGATACAATAAAAGTGGAGCAGAAGTGCAACATGTGAAACATTTACAAGTATATATGAAAGAGTTTCGAATTATGAATACAGATACAGGCGAAGAAATCGTTCTTTCAGGGAAACAGCATCAAATCTTTTTCTACTTAATGAAGAATTTGAATCGTACATTAACAAAGGAACAGATTTTTGAAGCGGTATGGAATGAGACTTATATAGAAGGAGATAAATCGCTAATGGTTCATATTCGACATTTACGCGAAAAAATAGAGAGAAATCCAAGCATTCCTCAAATTATAGAAACAATACGCGGGATTGGTTATCGGTGTAAAGCATGATAAAACGTACATCACTATTACGAAAGTATTTACTGATTATATTTATCGCAATTATATTGTTACCTTTAGTTCTTCCGGTCAGTTCATTTCTTTTTTTGAAAACAATTGAGTGGACAGCCGGAGAGTTTTCTACTTCGTATTCTAGTGAGCGAATAGAAAAAGAATGGAAAAATGAATCGGAAACTTTAGATGAGGACAACCCTGAAGAAATTGTAAAAGCTTTTCAGAGGTTTAAAGAGAAATATCCAGAAGGAACAATGTTTTGGGTAGATCGTCATGGAAAAACAACTTTTCAAATACCTGATCATCAAAACATTCCTAAAGTATGGAGTGCAAGCGATGCAATCGTATTTATGAAAAAAAGTTTTGCTGGGGACCCATTTACAATTGTTTCTTATATAGGAAAAGGGAAGAAAGAAGCGTTTATGGTATTTCAAGTTCCAAGGAAATATATGCAGGCCCCCATTGTTCAAATACGTGAAAGATATGAATTTATTTTTGAAACGATTATTATTGTAAGTTTTACGATATTTGTTATCATTTCGGTTATCTTTTTTCTTAAAATTAGAAAGAGATTGTTAAAATTACAAAACGCGATGGAACTTCCAAAAGATAAGACACTTCCATCTAAAATTTCAATAACAAAACAAGATGAGATTGGTTTGTTAGAAGAGTCGTTTAATCATATGATTGAGGCATTACAACAAAGTAGAGTAAAGGAGAAACAAGAGGAAGAGTTTCGCCGAAAATTAATAGCGGATCTCTCGCATGATTTGCGCACACCATTAACGACAATGCGAGCTCAAATCGATTCATTAAAGGGAGAAGTATTTTCGATAAAGGGACAGGAAACGATGGTATTAATGGATGAGAAGATCAATTATATAGCGGAGTTAATAGAGAATTTACTATCGTATTCGCTCATTACAGCTAAAAAATATCCATATTACCCAAAGCATACGGATATGACACGTTTAATACGAAAAATTATTGCATCGTGGTACGATAGTTTAGAGGAAGAAGGTTTTGAAGTAGATATTCAAATTCCTGAAAAACAATTATTTTGGAATATTGATGAAAATTGGTTTCAAAGAATGATAGATAACGTCATCCAAAATGTTGTTCGGCATGCAAGCATCGGAAAGTTTATCGGAATATGTATAGATTATGAAGAGGAAATGATCACAATAATAGACCGTGGTTCGGGGTTTCAAAATACGCCTTCTAAAAATAAAGGGGCTGGGATTGGCTTGTCTATCATTGCCGTTATGGCGAAAGAGATGCGAATCGAGTGGAGTATAGAATCTGATGATTCAGGGGCTACATTTCGATTTAAGAAGCAATAATAAAAGGAGAGAGCTCATAATCAGTGGGGGGAGGAAGAAACCCCCACTGATTAAAGTTTCAATTTATACGATGAAAATGCTGTTCATGGAGGAGAATCTTCATGGGCAGCTTTTTATTTTTGCAGTAAATTCTTCATATATAAATAAAATTCATGAAAATGTTTGGAAATATTATATTTCCTTAATAAAATATTTTACTTGATAAAATAAAAAAGTGTATTGTTTTCGGTAGATTACGAGTGGGAAATAAAAAAAGAAAGTAAAAAATATCCAGTAATAGAAAATGTTTATCAACATCTGAAAATTCTGAATACAAGAAAAAGAATTGAAATGTTGTGGGATTAATTGCTAATATACCCTTGTATTACCAATTAATTGAAAAGGGGGATTTTTAAATGAAACTAAAAATGAAAGTTAAAAAGGCTACGCAACAAGATAATCAATGTGTATGTTTATTATTATGCTAGACTGAAAAAAGAAGGTGTGCAAGCACCTTCTTTTTCAATGGAATGGGGAGAAAAAGATGAGATTAAAAACAAGTTTGAATTTTAGAGGGTATCCAAATAGAAATGAAATTGTTTATTACGATGGCGAAGAACGAGTGATTGAAGTGAATGAATTTGAAAAACTATGGTCCTTATTAAAAATTTTAGAAAGCCCGAAAGAAGATGTTCATACAAAAATACAGGAATGGAAAAATAAAAACGACATAGAGGATGAGGAGTTACATCATATTCTCCAATTTATAAATGAGAATGGAATGTTATATGAAAAGCGTTGTGAAAAAATGGATGAGGAACAATTATATAATATAAGAAACTTTCATTATTTCAGTACACACGATTCTACTATACATGCAGATGCGATTGTTCAAAAGATAAACAAGATAAAAGCAGTTGTAATCGGGGCTGGAACGATTGGTGCAACATTATGTATGACGTTATCTAAACTTGGTGTTGGAGAGATTATTGTTATCGATTTTGATACGGTACAACTAAAAAATATTAGAGCGCAGACAATATTTCAAACAGAAGATATAAACAAGAAAAAAATACATGTTATTCAAGAAAAACTAAAGAAAATGGATCCATATGTTAAGGTTCAAGTGTATGATATGAAAATCGAAACAATCAACGATTTGTTACAAGTAAACTTACATGATGTACATTATATTTTTGGATGTTTTGATGAATCTTCACTTCAATTGCAAAAAGATATAATGAATTATTGTGATAAGGAAAAGATTCAATATTATTTGATGGGATATCATAATGATTTTGTCAAAGTGTTTCATGTAAGCAAACGGAATGATGGAGAGAGACTGCTTGAAGAGAGTTTTCAAAACTATCATACAGAATATGTTATTCGAGAAAATAGGGGGACGATCATTCAAAGCCTAGCTGTTTCGCTTATAATTAGTCGGATTTTATTCGAGGATATAACAAATAGCAGTTGTACGGTGCCAAGTGGGTATCATTTTGACTTTATTACATTTCAAACTTCTCATAACCGTCAATCTACCCCGAGAGAACCATTCGTTCAATCATTACAAAGAATTATGCCTTTTGATCAAGAACAATTAATTCGGAAGATAGAATTCATTTTAAATATTGTTGATAAAAAAGAGAAAGTGACGATTCTCCCGAAAGTAATAGAAATGGATATTTTATCTATGCACCAAGTATTTGATATTTTATTCTATATGGATCAAATTGCTAGCTTACAGTTAGAAGATCACTACAATAAATTTATAGAGCTGATGAATGAAATAGAAGAAACGGAAGATCCAGAAGACAATGAAGATGAATACGAGCAATATCTACAATTCATTCGTAGTATGAAAATAAATTATGAAGATGGGGTATACACTATATTTGAAATTTTTGAAATGATTCGTAACACGAAGGATTATGAAGAAAAGAAAAAAATGCAAAGCGAAATCTATGAAGTATTGAAACAGAATGGTGATACACTGCTTTCATTTTTTGTAAACAGTAAGAAGAAGTATTTATCTTTAGAAATTCCAAATTACTACATGGAAGTCTTTGGCGTTAAAGAGGAAACGTTACATATACTCGAAAATGAATTACAAAAGAAGTTCCATACATTACTCACGAAAAGTTTATCTATGATGTTTTCAAATTCATTTCATGAAATTGGCGTAGATTTTTTATCATATAATGAAGAAGAACGCAGTATGATTACACTGGATGAGGCAAAACATTTCATCGTTACAAGTTTAGAGAAAGCTGGGAAACATCATTTTGTTCGTTATATAGAGCGAATGTTCGAGGAGAATTTTATACAAGTATATAATAATGTTGAAGTGAATAAAACATACTATTTTCCAAGTATGAAAGAGAGTAGAATTTTATTTAACTATCATAATGATATGGATAGTTTATTTGTACTATGTCATGAATTGGGACATGCTTATTTTAACCAAAGTTATGGACATACATTTTTTGACGATAGTACACAATTAGTTAACGAAATGATGGCATACTATTTTGAAATCATTTGTATTCAATCCATGTTAGGAAATGAAGAGATACAGATTGAAATGAAACAAGAAATAGCACGACAATATATAAAAAGAATACATCAAACGGTCTTATCCACATACGGAGTTCACTTGTTAGAAAAAAGCTTAGTTAAGCATATAGAGGAGCACGGAACCATTTCGTTACTCGACTTTTTGAAAATTCGTGATGAATATAATCAACATTCTTTTTTTAAAGGGATCAAATTTAAAAATGAAAAGAATTTTTATTTAAATCCACTTTTGAAATCTTCATTTATGCTTGAATTTGGAGAGCATCTTTTACCCCCGATGGCATATTTACTTGCGGTTAGTTTATACAATGACCGAAGTGAAACAAGTATTCCAAAAGATATTCAAATGCAAGAGGCTATATGTAATGGGGTATATTGTACAGAAGAGTTTTTATCTTATGTAGCAAAGGATGTTCCTTATGATGAACGTATGAAACAAGCGATTCATGTGCTTTTAGAACTGTTTTGTAAACTGGAATCATTTATGATGAAGGATGAAGTATATTCCAATTAAAAATAAAAAAGTTATGAATAGAGATATGTCTCCATTCATAACTTTTTTATTTTATTTCGAAATTTAGCGAGAAAAGAAGACTTATGTAAGAGGAGTCATATTGCTAAACTTTTCAAGGAAAAGGGTGTAGAATGGTTATCTAAGAAAGAAGGTGTGAAAATGGCCAGCTGGAAAAGAAATTTAATGATTTGTTGGCTTGGTTGTTTTACCACTGCAGCCGGTATGAGTTTAGTAATTCCTTTCCTATCCTTCTATATTGAGAAACTTGGCGTGACTGGAACTTCTAATATCGCACAGTGGTCAGGGATTGCATTCGGGGTAACATTTTTAATGGGTGCCATTGTATCGCCTTTATGGGGAAAACTTGGTGATACACATGGACGGAAATTGATGCTTATTCGTGCTAGTCTCGGTATGGCGATTATTATGACGCTTATGGGATTTGTGACAAATGTGTATCAATTAGTTGCCCTTCGCTTTTTAATGGGAGCGGTATCTGGTTTTCTTTCTACAGCAATGACATTTATTGCTGCAGAAACACCGAAAGAACATTCTGGTTGGGCGATTTCTACAATCTCAACTGGAGGGGTTAGTGGTTCCTTACTTGGACCAATGCTCGGTGGGTATTTATCAGAGTTAATTGGTATGCGACATGTATTTTTAGTAACAGGAGCTTTTTTATTTCTATCCTTTATCATCGTCTTTTTCTTTTTAAAGGAAGAAAATCGTTCTGTTCAAACGAAAAAAGCGCAACCGAAAAAAGTATGGACGATGATTCCAGCAAAACATTTTATTATGAGTTTATTTGTGGCTACATTTATAATTCAACTTGCAAATATGTCGATACAACCTATTATTACATTATATGTAAAGCATTTAGCGGGGGCGCACACAGCGCATATTGAAACCATCGCGGGGGCAGTCATGTCCGCAACAGGATTGGCTGTAATTTTAGCAGCTCCTCGATTAGGACGTTTATCCGATCATATCGGTCCGCAAAAAACATTAATTGTAGCTTTATTTGTTGCAGGGATTGTTTTTATTCCACAAGCTTTTGTGACTTCTGCTTGGCAATTGTTAATTTTACGATTTCTTTTAGGAATTGCACAAGCTGGATTATTACCTTCTGTACAAACGCTACTAAAAAAACACACACCGAATCACATAACTGGACGTATTTTTGGATATAATCAATCCTTTCAATTTTTAGGAAATATGATTGGTCCCGTACTTGGAGGGCAGATAGCCGCACATGCTGGTTTTCAATATGTATTCTTTTCAACTGCCGCGCTGTTATTTATAGCTTGTATTTGGGTATATTTCCATAATAGAAATGCAGAAGTGACAGAAAAAGAGGGATTGAAAGTTAGTTAATAAGGTGAAAAAATATGAAGTGAAACATAGTTTATATAGTTTAAGTTTATCCCGCATTAACGGGCAGTAAGATTCCCACCTCAAGATTCAGAAAGAAGCAAGGAAGATAGGTGGGAGTAGGGCTGCCCGTAACAGCCCGATTGGTGAGGGCTCATAATCAGTGGGGGATGAAGAAAACCCCCACTGATTAAAGTTTCACTTTATAAGAATCGAATTTTAGGACATTAGAAAAAGCACATCTCCATAAATATGTGATGTGCTTTTTCTGTATCGAACTCCGTTAACAGAACTGTTATCGTTCGTTCTGTTAACGGGAATATATAACTCAAACAAAGATGGTAATAAAGCGATAATTCATTTAAGAGAATGTAAAATTATCATAAAGCTAACCAAGTTGTTGTTTAGGAGGATTTTTATTTACCATGGTTTACTCAGAACACAAAGTATCATCATAATAAGTTGATATTTGGAAGGAACTTATGTTTAGATCTATCTGATTTGAAAGATTTTGTCGGCAATAGATTTTTTTAATACCTTTAACTTTCTAGTTATGAATTTTTTTATATGGAATGTTACTAACATGTCTACATTTCCATAACAAAGAATGTAAAAATAGCATTACCATCTATTGTTTGACAATTACATTTTAAGCAAACTCTAGTAAAAAATCAATAGTTTAAAATAAAACTTTCGACGAAATTTTCAAGAGCATTCTTCCTCAAGTATGTGAAAGGTATAATCCACTTTCGTCGCAGAACGGAGAAGATTTTGCTTTCAGTATTGCTAATCCGCGAGTAGTTCACTTTCTCTAATATAAAGTGAATCTTTAATCAGTGAGGGGGTTCTTCCCCCTACTGATTATGAGCCTTTACGAATCAGGCTGTTACTGCCTTAAAATAACGGGATAAATTAAAACTGAAAGCAAAGATAGCTTAATGTTCCAAGTTCATAGCTACGATGAATGACTTTTCCTTTCGTATCTCCGCTACCCATAGCGATGAAAAGAGGGACAAAATGTTCCGGTCTTGGAACGGCTAAGTGTGCATGAGGAGCATTCGTTTCCCAATGGAATAAAGAATTGGTATCATTTTTTTCTACATGATGAATGATCCAATCATCGAACTCTATTGCCCATTTTTCAGGTTCTGTTTGGCCCCATTTCAGTGCTCGTAAGTTATGAACCGTAACCCCGCTACCAATTACTAAAATATCTTCTTGACCGAGTCCTTTGATAGCTTGTCCAATTTCAAGTTGTTCTTTTGCTGGAAGGAATGGATGCACGGAAATTTGAATAACAGGTATATCAGCTTTTGGATACATACGGTGAAGTAGCGTCCATGAACCGTGGTCTAATCCGCGAGTTAGATCTTTTCGCACAGGAATCCCTTTATTTTTAAATTTTGCTTCTAATAATGATGCGATGGCAGAAGAACCTTTTGCTTTATATTTGATTTCGTATAATTCGGGAGGGAATCCTCCAAAATCGTAAATCGTTTCATATTCATCATCAGAGGATGAAATTGTTAATATTTCACTTTCCCAATGAGCTGTAAATATAACAATTGCTTTCGGTGTATATGTTTCGCCAAGTGTTTTTAGAAAACATGTATAATCTGTATCTTGAATCGCAAGCATGGGTGAACCATGAGCTAAAAATAATGATGGCATCATAAATGAACCTCCTAAAAATATATAGTTACTTTATGTAAGTAACTATATATTTTTAATATTTATATGTCAATACATTTATCCATTCATTTGTTAAAAGAATCATAGTAAGAGGTGTTCATATTAAAAAGTACATCAAACAGGAAGTGTTTGTCAGGGGAGAGAGAATTACATATAATACATAATAAGAATTATGAATACTCATTCATTTTATGATGTATGTGGAAGAGATTTAGGGGGCGATCACAATGAAATTACAAGAAAGCTTCGTTACGGTGTCAGATGGATCTGAAATTTATTTACGCAAGTGGCTACCAGAAAACGAGCTTCGAGGCATTATACAAATTGCTCATGGCATGACAGAACATGCAGGGGTCTATACAGAATGTGTCGAGGCATTCATACAAGCTGGATATGGTGTTTATGCTCATGATCATAAGGGACATGGAAAGACAGTAAAGAGAGAAGATGATTATGGGCACTTTGAACCAGAAGTAGGCTGGGATGAAGCTGTTTCTGATATTATCTTTGTATCGGAGTTTATTCGGAAGGAGCAAATATGTCCACTTTTTTTATTGGGACATAGTATGGGCTCGTTTTTATCTAGACGTGCTGTGCAACTTCGCGGCGAATTATATGATGGTTTTCTTATTTCTGGGACAGGCGGAAACCCAGGGGTGTTAGGGATAATAGGTCATAAAATAGCAACGATTGAAATGAAGCTTCGCGGTACAAAAACGAAAAGCCCGATGTTAAACTTTTTATCGTTCGGAAATTTTAACTCGCATTTTAAACCAAATCGAACAAAGTTTGATTGGTTATCTTCCGATACAAGTCAAGTTGATAAATATATAGAAGATCCATTGTGCGGATTTATTTGCTCAACAAGTTTTTATCGTGAACTATTTAAAGGTGTACTTGAAGTGAATAAATTAAAGGAATATGAGAAAACGCCTAAAGATCTGCCTATCCATATTTTTTCTGGAGATCGTGATCCAGTAGGGAATATGGGGAAAGGTGTAAAAGAAGTATATGATGCATATAAAAAATGTGGTATAAAAGATGTAACACTTCGCTTATATGAAAACGGGAGACACGAAATGTTTCATGAAGTAAATCGGGAAGAAGTTTTTCAAGATGTAATCTCCTGGTTAAATGAACATACTGCGTAAGAAAAGCTCTCACTGAAATATAAGTGGGATCTTTTTGTTTATATATATATTATGATATAAAGAATGGTTATAGATTAGTAGTTTACATGAAAGGAGAACGATTGATGATCATTCGAGAAGCAATATTAGAAGAAGCAAATGAACTAAGTAAACTCGCGCTTCGTTCAAAGGCAACGTGGGACTATAGTGTACAATTTCTAGCAGCTTGTAAGGAAGACTTAACAATTACGGAAGCATATATAAAAATCAATTATGTTTATGTTTTAGAAAATGAGGGAGTAAAAATTGGTTTTTTCTCATTTATACGTAAAGATAGAGATGTTCTTGATTTTCTCTATTTACATCCGCATTACAAGGGGAAAGGGTATGGAAAAATGTTATGGAAAGCTGTTGTAGAAAAAGCAATTGAATTAGGGATAACATGCTTTATCATTGAGAGCGATCCAAATGCAAAAGGATATTATATGAAAATGGGAGCAAAGTTAATTGGAGAAACGCCTTCAACAGTATTGAAAGGTCGGAGTTTACCTCTTTTACAGTATGATGTATAAAGCGGTTTATATATGGGGGATGATGAAATGGAAGAGTTAACATGGGAGGAAATATATAAAGTGCTCATGAAATCGTGGTCACTTGAAACGAGCTCAAAATGGTCAGAAAGAAATCTAGCGAAAGGACAATACGGTGTAACAGCACTTGTAGTAAACGATTTCTTTGATGGGGAAATAAAGAAGACGAGATTCGGTGAAGATTGGCATTTTTATAATGTGATAGATGGCAGGAGATATGATTTTACAGCAGCGCAATTTAAGGAGGAAATCATTTATGAGGATACGATTTCAAGTAGAGAAGAAGCGTTTGCGGATACAAATAGAACACAATATAATGCGTTAAAACAAAATGTATGTAGGGAATACAAGAAACTTTTGACTCTTTAAATTAAGTGAGTTACTATAATGGTGGTAACTTATTGAAGTGGAATGATATTTTAAAGAATCGAGAGGGGAAATATTTTTGAAAACAGCTTATGTAAGCGCTGCAATTGTGACGCTCAATGAACAAAATGAAGTATTTGAAAATGGATATATCATTGTAGAAAATCATACAATTATAGAAGTGCAACATGGAGACTTTTCTAAACACGATCAAGTGGATGAGGTCATTGATTTAAAAGGAAAATGGTTATTGCCAGGTCTTGTGAATACACATACTCATGTTGTAATGAGTCTTTTGCGCGGCATCGGGGATGATATGTTATTACAACCGTGGCTTGAAACGAGAATTTGGCCTCTTGAACGTCAATTCACTCCAGAACTTGCCGTTGCGAGTACAGAACTTGGTTTGTTAGAAATGGTGAAAAGTGGGACAACGACCTTTTCTGATATGTTTAACCCAATTGGTATCGATCAAGATGCGATTATGGAAACGGTTCGTAATAGTGGAATGCGTGCAGCAGTTTCAAGAACGTTATTTAGTTTTGGTACAAAAGAAGATGAGAAAAAAGCAATTCAAGAAGCAGAGAAATATGTGAAACGATATCATCGTGAACATGATATGTTAACAACGATGGTTGCACCTCATAGTCCATATACATGTTCTACAGAAATGTTAGAAGAGTGTGCAAGAATTGCAACGGAAAACAATACAATGGTTCATATTCATCTTTCAGAAACAGAGCGCGAAGTACAGGATACTGAAAAGCAGTATGGGAAACGCCCTGTAGAATATATAGCGAGCTGCGGTTTATTTAAAAGGCCAACAGTCATTGCGCATGGTGTTGTGCTAAATGAAAAGGAGCGCGCTTTCTTAGCAGAACATGATGTGCGTGTAGCGCATAATCCGAATAGTAATTTAAAGCTTGGGTCTGGAATTGCAAATGTGAAAGCAATGCTAGAAGCGGGTATTAAAGTAGGGATTGCAACTGATAGCGTGGCATCTAACAATAATTTAGATATGTTTGAAGAAATGCGTATTGCAACTTTATTACAAAAAGGAATTCATCAAGATGCAACTGCATTACCAGTTGAAACGGCTCTTTCACTCGCAACAAAAGGAGCAGCAGAAGTAATTGGGATGAAACATACAGGTTCTATTGAAAGAGGAAAGTGTGCTGATTTTATTACGATTGATCCAGCAAACAAGCCTCACTTGCAACCAGCTGAAGAGGTATTATCCCACCTTGTTTATGCAGCAAGTGGAAAAGATGTGTCTGATGTTGTCATCAATGGAAAACAAATTATGTGGAACGGCGAGTGCAAAACATTAGATGAAGAGAAAATCATTTTTGAGGCTAGACGTTATAAGCACGGTTTGAAAATGTAATTCGTATAAGAATGTTTATACAGAATGCTATTTTTTCGTGAAATCGAAAAAATAGCATTTTTAAATTGATAAAAGGACAAATATTCATGGAGGTGTAACACTTTTTCAGTAAACTTTCTGCTATAATAAAGAGCGTTTTATAATAATGATTGAATGTAAGGAGAATAATTCATGAAGCAAGAAAAGAGTCGCTTACTTATGCTTACCATTATGACATTTTTTATTTTAGCAGCTTGTAATAAAAGCGAGGATAAAATACATAAAGAAGCTCCAAAACAAGTGTTAAACGTAACGATAGCAGAAGAAATTCCATCTCTTGATGTAGCGAAAGCAATGGATGGCACATCGGCACATGTAATGCAAAATATATTTGAAGGATTATATGTATTAGATCGTGATGATAAACCGATTCCTGGTGTTGCCGAGTCATTTGAGAAAAGCGAAGATGGTAAGAAATATACATTTCATTTGCGCAAAAATGCAAAATGGTCCAATGGTGAATCGGTAACTGCACATGATTTCATTTTTTCTTGGAAGCGAACATTAGCCTCTGACACAGCCTCACCCTATGCTTACATGTTATTTGACATGAAAAATGCAAAAGAAATAAATAAAGGTGGATTACATGTAGATCAACTGGGAGCGAAAGCGTTAGATGATTACACATTAGAGGTACAATTAAATAGGCCTGTTCCTTATTTTCTACAATTGTTAACATTGCCGATTTATTTACCGCAGCATGAACCATTTGTGAAAGAACAAGGGGAACGTTATGGGTTAGAATCTAGCCATCTTATTTATAATGGAGCATTTGTACTAGAGGAATGGAAGCATGAGCAAGAGTTTCAGTTGAAGAGAAACGACACATATTGGGATAAAGAAAAAGTGAAATTAGACGAAATAAATTTTCACATTGTAAAAGATACAGCGACAGCTGTCAATTTGTATGAATCTGGCGTACTTGATCGAGCACCTATTAATTCTACCTTTGTAGATCGTTACAAAAATAACCAAGAGTTACACATGTCAAGTGAATCAGCGATCGCTATGCTTCGCTTTCATGAAGGACATGCATTACTAGCAAACAAAAAAGTTCGCCAGGCCATTTCATTTGCCATAAATAAAGAAGAAATGGTAAATCATTTTATCAATAATGGTGCTGTTCCTGCCTATGGTTTAATTCCTAGCGGATATGAAAATGAAGTAACTAAAAAAGATTTTCGGAAGGAAAATGGAGATATCGCAGGTTATGATGTTGAAAAAGCAAAGGAACTTTGGAGTGAAGCGAAAAAAGAGCTTGGTACTGAAAAGGTTACGATAGAATTTCTGACATTTGAGCAGGATAATGCAAAACGTATAGCGGAGTATATAAAAGGAGAGTTAGAAAAACATTTAAGCGGTTTAACATTACAAATTAAACAGCAACCATTCAAACAAAAATTACAATTAGAGCAAACTGGACAATACGATATTTCAATGGTCGTATGGGGGCCTGATTATAAGGATCCAATTAATTATTTGGAATTATTTACGACAGATAGTCCGAATAATCGGATGCAATATTCTAATCTCGATTACGATAACCTAATTAAGCAGGCTAAATATGATATTGTATTAGATTCAAAGAAAAGATGGGAAGCCTTGCAACTAGCGGAACGAATCGTATTGGAAGATGCAGCTGTGGCACCTCTTTATTATAAAGGTTCTGCATATATGCAAAAAGAATATGTAAAAGGCATTGAAGAACATCAATTCGGTGGCATATATACGTATAAATTCGCCTATGTAAATAAAAAATAATAGAGATTTGCTACAAGAAAGAGTAGAGTGCTGGAGTTAAAAGTGCTTTACTCTTTTTTATTGCTCTCATTTTCTCGAATGTAAAGAAACTTACTTTTTGATAACTAGAATTTTTTGAGTTCAAGATATTTGGTAACAACTCTGCCGCGTTTGTGAGTTTTCTGATGAAAGATATGTTTGTTTTCACTCTCTAAAATATGGAATGAAAATGTAAAGAGACTGAAAAAACTTATGGAAAAGAAAACATGTTAAAATAGTTTTTGTGGAATATATTTCTAAAAAGATTAAAGAGGCTGGAATATGAGACAACAATTTATTTTAATTGTAGATGATGATGCGGATATTGTTCAATTCATTGAGGTGCATTTGAAACAAGAAGGATTTCAAGTTTTAACGGCTTATAATGGAATAGAGGCATTAAAGATAATCGATACAAATGATGTTCAATTAGTGATTTTAGACATTATGATGCCTTCTATGGATGGAATAGAAGTTTGCCGAAGAATAAGAGAGCGACAAAATATACCTGTTATGTTCTTAAGTGCGAAATCAACAGATATAGATAAGGTTATTGGATTAAGTACAGGAGCGGATGATTATCTTGTGAAACCGTTCAGTACGATTGAACTTGTAGCACGTGCGAAGGCACAAATAAGAAGATACACTTATTTCAATCAAGTGCCAAGTGAAGGACATGAACATAAAATTCAAATTAGAGGTTTAGAAATCGATCAACAATCTAGAAAAGTGAGGCTTTATGGAAAGTTAATTTATCTTACAAAAACGGAATATGACATTTTATATTTGATGGCCAATCATCAGAATCGAGTATTTACATTAGAAGAAATATACGAAATGGTGTGGAAAGAAAGAGCACATGAAAGTAATAATACTGTCATGGTTCATATTGCAAGGCTAAGAAATAAAATAGAACAAAATCCGAAAGAATCGAAATTTATAAAAAATGTTTGGGGAGTTGGATATACAATTGAAGATTAAATTATTAAAAGGAATTAGAATAAAATTCTTTCTTATTTTTATAAGTAGTATTTTATTTTCAACTCTATGCATAATCGTATTTCAAAGTGCAATTTCAAATATATATATGGATGCGAAGAGATTTGAAGAAGCGTATTCTTTTGTTTATTTTGTTATTTTCCTCATCCTTACTTCGCTATGGTTTCTACTATTATCAAAGAATATGATGAAAAGATTGGAACAGCTGAATCTAGGTGTGAAAGAAATAAGTAAGGGGAATTTAGAAGTACATATACCAACATTGAAACAGGATGAGGTTGGAGAATTAGCAGCAAATATTAACCGGATGGTAGGAAGTTTAAAGAAATCCATTGAGAAAGAAATACGATCACAAGAGATGAAAAATGAAATGATTCATAATCTTTCTCATGACTTACGAACACCTGTAACATCTTTAATTGGTTATGTTGATTTAGTGGAAAATAAATTGCATTCGAATATAGAGGAATGCGATCAATATGTCACAGTTTTAAAACGAAAAAGTTATGAATTAAAGAATCAAATAGATGAGTTACTAGAATATTGTCAAATAAATTATCGAGAAATACGATTACATAAGGAAATAATAGAAGTGAAAGCATTAGTAGAACAAATTATAATTGATTTTATTCCACAATTAGATGAGAAACAGATGGATTTTGTTATTGAATGTAAGAATAATCACGTACAAGTTCAAGCAGATGTAAATTTAATAATACGTTTAATACAAAATATCATTAGTAATGGAATCGCGTATGGAAAGTTTGGCGGAAAAATAAGGATTCAAATTATACAAAATCAAAAGGAAATCGAAATAAAAATTAAGAATGATGGACAACCCATTTCAAAAAAAGACATTCCATATGTGTTTGAAAAATTTTATCGTGGAGAAAAATCGCGAAACTCTTATACTGGTGGAAAAGGAATGGGACTTGCCATTGCGAAAAGTGTTGCTCATATTCATGAAGGAGATATCACTGTAAGTAGTAGTAATGAGGAAACGATATTTACGATTTTCCTACCAGCATATAAAAGAGAATCGTAAGAAAGTTGTAAGTTTTTCTTTCATCTATTTTAAACTTTGCTTTATATCATAACAAATGAAGATATAGAAGTGGAGGATATATTATGTGGAAGAAAATCATACTTGCCATTTTATTTGTTACTTTAAGTACAGGTTGGATTTTCATTTATTTTGCTAGTGGTGTTATCTCTGTCATCTCTTGGTGGGGGATGCAACTATTTAGTTTGTTTTCACTCATTATTTTAAGTATTTCAGGTAGTATCATTGTGCGAAATGTATTTTGTAAACGAAAGGTACATAAAACGATTATTTCTATTTTTATTTTAGCCATTATTGGAGCTTGGCCGGTATGTTGGTTTGGAGGAATCGGACAAATTGCGTATCCAGTAGATACCCATTCAACAAATCCGAAAGTAACGGTTCGTTTCCCGCTTAGTCAAACTGCAATAGTTGGATGGGGTGGGAATGAAATTGAGACAAACTATCATGCTATCGCGCCAAATCAGCGCTGGGCATATGATTTACTGATGATGCCAGCTGGGATGAAACATTCAAACTTAGAAGATTACGGTATATATGGAGCAGATGTACTAGCCCCAGCTTCTGGTACAGTTGTATCCATTCAAAATGATGAATTTGACTTAAAACTAGGAGCGGATGATTCTAATTCTATGGTTGGGAATCACATATATATACGTTTAGATGAAACAGGAACATATTTAGTACTAGCTCATTTGAAGAAAGGATCCGTACGAGTGAAGAAAGGCCAACATATAAAAGAAGGTACAGTCGTTGCGAATGTTGGGAATTCTGGAAATTCTAGTGAACCCCATTTACATATACATCATCAGCGGCAAGATCCATCGAAAACAAGTATATTTCTAACGGAAGGACTTCCTTTATATTTTCGAGGGATTCAAGGGCCTGCAGCGCCAAAAGGTGGCGTTCGAATAGAGCGTGGAAAAGATGTTCCAGTAGGGGACATTATTACTCCGTTGCCTCTCTAATTTTGGTGAAAAGAGAGCAGGAAAGAAGAAAAAAGAAAAAAGATCTCATCTATATTTGATGAGACCTTTTTTCTATTGACCTGTAAATGTTTGATACAGTAAGAAAATATTTAAGGCGATAACGAGAGCGGCAATAATCCAAGCCATTACAGTCGTTATTGGATGGTTGGAAAGTGCTCCCATAATTTTTTTACTGCTTGTAAATATAATAAGTGGGACAAGTGCAAAAGCAATTCCAAATGATAATACAACTTGACTCATAACGAGAGCGTATGTTGGATTTACCCCTAAGGCGATAATAACAAGTGGTGGAACCATTGTAATAAATCGTCGTAAATATAAAGGGATGTGCATTCGGATAAACCCTTGCATAATAATGTCACCAGACATTGTCCCGACAGAAGAACTAGATAAGCCTGCAGCTAACAATCCAACTCCAAAAAGACTGGCGGATATCGGTCCCGCTAAGTTACCAAATTCTCTAAAAGCGACATCTAAATCTTCAACGTGCAATCCATTTTTAAAGAAAAGCGCCGCAGCTACAATGAGCATACTTGCATTAATTGCTCCAGCGATTACCATAGCAATCATAATATCGATGAACTCAAAGCGGAAAATTTGTTTGCGTTGTTCATCTGTTGTTCCTACAACGCGGCGCTGTGTTAAAGCAGAATGTAAGTAGATGGCATGCGGCATTACTGTTGCCCCTAAAATACCAGATGCCAGTAAAATACTATCTACACCTTGGAATTTTGGGATAAATAGTCCTGACAGAAGAGGGCTTAGCTCTGGTTTTGCATAAAATACTTGTACACCAAATGCAACAACAACGATAAAGACCATCCCTGTAATGATAGCCTCTAATGGTCTAAAGCCGCGGCGCTGAAATTCGAGTATAATAAACGATCCAGCTGCTGTAATGAACGCGGCTGGTAGCATGGGAATGCCAAATAATAAATATAAACCTAAAGCAGCCCCGATAAACTCGGCTAAATCAGTAGCCATAATAACGAGCTCACCTTGTATCCATAAACCGATTGAAACTGGTTTTGGAAAATGCTCGCGTGCTACCTCAGGAAGGTTTTTACCAGTCGCAATTCCGAGTTTTGCCGAGAGAGACTGGATTAAAACTGCCATTAAATTAGAAGCGAGAATGACCCAAAGTAATAAATAACCATATTGTGACCCAGCTGCAATATTTGTCGCAAAGTTTCCAGGATCAATATAAGCAACAGAAGCGATAAAGGCAGGACCAAGAAAAGGGAGCAGTCTTTTTAGCCCTTTTGTTTCACCACTTAAAGCAAGATGAGCAGATTGACTAGTTGTACTTTGCGAAGGGATGTTTTTCTCTTTTGTTATATTATTATTCATAGTGGTTTACCCCTTTATTTCTTAACTTAATGAAACTATTGTATGGATTCTTATTAAGGATTTCAATACATTTAAATGTTTTCGGTAATTTTATTTGAACATAAATGTTTCCTTAATGCAAACTATATGACCATATACAATAAAGTGTGTGCAATCATGAAGAAAGAAATCACTATGTAACAAAAATAAAGAAAGACGATGTATATAGAATGAACCGCTAAATATTTTGGATAGTAAAGGAAATAACCTATAATTTGGAATGGAAAAAAGACTTTTCTCTTTGTAAAATAAGCCTTATAGCATATAAATTGCTGGAAACTAAATTGTATGTTATATAATATATTAGGATTACAACATAACCATAGTGTTTTGTATGTAATCTTGTTTTTTTGTTAACTTATGGAAAAGTATAAATAGAAGAAAATGATGTATATACAACTTGGCATACATTCTCTTATTATTATATGTTTCGATATAATCGTTAACTTATACACGTGATTTTAAAATTTAGATAGGTGGTAGAAATACATTGACAATGACAAAATCATATAGAGTGTTACTGTATTACATGTATACAACAATTGAAAACCCTGAAGAATTTGCAGCGGAGCACTTACAATTTTGTAATTCACTTGAATTAAAAGGAAGAATTCTTGTCGCAAAAGAGGGGATTAATGGAACGGCTTCAGGTACTACTGAGCAAACGGAAAAATATATGGAAGCAATGAAGAACGATCCACGTTTTGCTGGAATCGTTTTTAAAGTAGATGAAGCAGATGAGCATGCTTTCAAGAAAATGCATGTGCGTCCTCGCTCAGAACTTGTTACGCTTCGCTTAGAAGATGATATTAATCCAAAAGAGATAACGGGAAAATATTTAGAACCAAAAGAGTTTTATGAAGCAATGCAACAAGAAGAGACAGTTGTAATTGATGCACGAAATGATTATGAATATGATTTAGGGCATTTTAGAGGTGCAATCAAACCAGAGATTAAATCATTCCGTGAATTACCAAATTGGATTAAAGAAAATAAGGAAGTACTTGAGGGGAAAAAGATTTTAACGTATTGTACAGGCGGAATTCGTTGCGAAAAATTTTCCGGTTGGTTAGTACGAGAAGGATTTGAAGATGTAAGTCAGCTTCATGGTGGAATTGTCACATATGGTAAAGATCCTGAGGTTCAAGGTGAACTATGGGACGGACAATGTTACGTATTTGATGAGCGTATCGCTGTTCCAGTAAACCAAAAAGAACATGTTATTGTGGGAAGAGATCATTTTACAAACGAGCCATGTGAGCGTTATGTAAATTGTGCAAATCCAGAATGTAACAAGCAAATTTTATGTTCAGAAGAAAACGAAGCAAAATATTTACGTGCATGTTCTCATGAATGCCGCGTTCATCCACGAAATCGCTATGTAAAAGAACATGAATTAACAGAAGAACAAGTTGTTGCTGCACTAGAAAAAATTGAAGCAGAAAATCAAGTGAAACTAGGATAATCTTTTTTTAGTAGCTGCCTATAAGTCGGTGAAACCGACTTATAGGCAGCCCTTTTATTTTTCACGCAAAAAATCGCCTCATCCTGTATAATTGTAAGCGACCAAACCAACAAAAATACGAAAGTAGAGGCGACTTAGTTCCTGAAAATCATGTGGCAAGAGTCATCCACGAGATGATAGAACAAGTCAGTGATGATCTATTCTTTTCTCGCTATCAAGGGGAGGCGTAGTTCTCCCTCCCAAAAAATGATGTGGTGATCTGGGCAACAAATGCCGGATTTTCGAACCACTAATCGCTTTCGTTCAACTCTTATTAAAACAAAACTACATAGCCCACAATTGCCTTAAGCAGGCGAAACAAAACTGCTTGTTTGAGGAAGAAAAGCAAAAAATAACAAAACCCAGAGAGAAAATGCATTTTCTCCCTGGGTTTTGTTCATTTAAAGGAGCTTTTGGGACAACTCCTTTTTTAATTTTATAAAACAGAAGAGACTATGCACAATTACATATCTATAAAATAATTATTTTAATATAACACTATCTCTTGTGGGGAAACAAGAATTTTTACTATTATGCATAGATATTTCAAATTAAAAAATCTTGATTACTTTATTTTGAAATAAGGACATAAACCATTGGAAATAAAGGGGAATAAAATAGTTCTTTACGTTAATAAATCGCTGTGTTTAAATGATTTTACAGTACAGAACTTGAATGTAAAACAAAAGATTGTTTTCTATGATTTTACTAAAAATGAATAATATTTTTATGTAATATATGCAATGTGTGAATGGACCCATTTTTCTAAGGTTTTTAGTAAATTCAAGTTTATGTTGTATTGTCAATTTAGTAAATAGGAAGAGAGTATAAGGGATGAATGTTAGTCGTATCTATTTATGAAGGATAACAACTGAATCTGTATAAAAAATAAATTGTTAACTTATATATTAGGAGGAATTAAAGTGAAAAAGACTTTAATTGCGGGGTTATTGGTTACAGCAGTATCTACAAGTTGGTTTACTGATGTAAACGCTTACTATGAAGAGGGGCAATCTGGAATAAAGCCAATGTATGCACAAAATGTAATGACTCCAAGTACATTTTCAAATTCAATTAGAATGTTAGGATCGCAGTCCCCGCTTATACAAGCATATGGATTGATTATTTTGCAGCAACCGGATATTAAGGTGAGCGCTATGAGTAGTTTAACGAATCATCAAAAGTTTGCAAAGGCAAATGTTCGAGAATGGATTGATGAATACAATCCAAAGTTAATTGATTTAAATCAGGAAATCATGAGATATAGTATAAGATTTAATAGTTATTACAACAAATTATATGGATTAGCGGAAAAAGTAAATAAGGATGAACAAGCAACGGTCGATTTTACAAATGCCTATGGAAAACTTCAAGGGCAGGTACAAACAATTCAGGATACTATGGAACAAACATTGTTTGAGTTAAATAGGTTTAAAACACTGTTAACGAAAGATAGCCAAAGTTTATCTCAAAAGGCTGATGAGGCTATTCAATCATTGCAAGGGTCAAATGGAGATATTGTTAAGATAAGAGCAGATATAAAAAGAATGCAAGAAGAAATTCAAATAGACCTTAGCGATATTTTAAATAGACCACAAGAAATCGTCAAAGGGTCTATTCATATAGGGAAAAAAGTATTTACAATAACAAATCAAACAGCGCAAACAAAAACGATAGACTTTGTTTCAATCGATTCTTTAAGCGATGAAATTGTAAATGCTGCGGATAGTCACACGAGAGAGGTGGCCTTACGGATTCAACAAAAGCAAAAAGAGTTACTACCACTAATTCAAAAATTAGCACAAACGGAAGCAGAGGTAACAGAAATTACTTTTGTTGAAGATCAAGTAAGTAGCTTTACAGAGCTCGTTGATCGACAAATTACAACTTTAGAATATGTATTAAATGATTGGAAAGTATTGAATCAAAATATGATCCAAATCAAAACAAATATTGACTCTGGAACATATACAAACGGTAGTTTGCTTCAAAAGCATTTCCATCAACTAAAGAAATCTAGTGATGAAATAAAAAAACAAACGAGTCAATTTGAAGATTACATTACAAACGTCGAAGTACATTCATGAAAAGAGCATACATATTGAATGAGCAGGGAGAGAAAGAAAATGAATAAAAAACCTTCTAAAGTAATGGCTTTATCAGCATTTATGGTAGTGTTTGCAGCAGGAAATATGATGCCGGCGCATACTTTTGCAGCAGAAAATGTGAAATCAGTTCCAGTGCATGCAGTGGCGAAAGCATATAATGAATATGAAGAGTATTCATTAGGTCCAGAAGGATTAAAAGATGCAATGGAACGCACTGGTTCGAATGCTTTAGTAATGGATTTATATGCTTTAACAATAATAAAACAAGGAAATGTTAGTTTTGGAAATGTAACAACGATTGATGCTTCTTTAAGAGCGAAAATGATTCAGCATCAAAATACAGCGCGAGGTAATGCAAAACAGTGGTTAGATGCATTGAAACCACAGCTTATTTCTACAAATCAAAATATCATTAATTATAATACGAAATTCCAAAATTATTATGATACTCTAGTGAAAGCTGTAGATATGAAAGATAAAGTAACTCTTACAAAGGGACTAACAAGGTTGTCTAATAGTATTACAGAAAATAAAGAACAAGTTGACAAGTTAGTAGAAGATTTGAAAAGATTTCGGAATAAAATGACAACAGATACACAAAACTTCAAAACGGATGCAAATCAAATTACATCTATTTTAACTAGTCAAGACGCAGGAATTCCGCTGTTGCAGAGTCAAATTACAACATACAGTGAGGCGATGAGTAAGTATAATGCACTTATTATTGGTTCATCTGTGGCAACAGCTTTAGGCCCAATTGCGATTATAGGTGGTACAGTTGTCATCGCTACTGGAGCGGGAACGCCGTTAGGAGTTGCACTAATCGCAGGTGGTACAGCAGCAGTAGGTGGAGGTTCAACGGGAATTGTTTTAGCGAAAAAAGAACTTGACAATGCACAGGCAGAAATTCAAAAAATAACAGGTAAAATTACTACCGCACAATTAGAAGTAGCAGGGTTAACAAATATTAAAATGCAAACAGAATATTTAACAAATACAATTGATACTGCAATTACAGCGTTGCAAAATATTTCAAATCAGTGGTATACAATGGGATCGAAATATAATTCATTACTTCAAAATGTAGATTCTATTAGTTCTGAAGATCTTGTATTTATTAAAGAAGATCTTAGTATTGCGAAAGATAGCTGGAAAAACATTAAAGATTATGCAGAGAAAATTTATGCTGAAGATATTCAAGTAGTAGATACGGAAAAAGCATGATATTCTTTTAATTTATATAGTTTTATATAAGAATTTATAATGTGTGCAATAAAGAATAGGGGAAAAGTATGTATAAGCATTTCTATAAAAAATGTCTGTTATCTTTCATGATTGTTGGAGTCGCAATCAATAATGCATTTCCTCTGCATTCTGTTGCTGAAGAACAAAAAGGTGCAGGAAATTACTCTCTTGGTCCAGCAGGCTTTCAAGAGGTAATGGCGCAAACAACATCAAGCATTTTTGCAATGGATTCGTATGCGAAATTAATTCTTAATCAACAAGAAACAGATTTACATAAAATAAGCTCCATTCATGATGATGTAAGAAGAGATATGATCCAGCATCAAAGAGATGCAAAAATGAATGCAACAGATTGGATTAATCAAATGAAACCACAAATTATGAAAGTGGATCAAAATATTATCGATTTTCATACTATTTTTCAAGCACAATACAACAGCATGCTATTGGCAGTTGATCAGAAAGATCGTGACACATTAAAAGCGAATTTAGAAACATTGTATACGAACATTTTACATAATCAAAAAGAAGTAGATGCTTTATTACGGGAGTTAAAAGCGTTTCGTGAGAGAATGGTGAAAGATACAAATCGCTTTAAAAATGATGTAAATCAATTAACTGCGATTTTAGCAAGTACAAATGCCGGGATTCCAGCGCTAGAGCAACAAATTCAGACGTATAATGATTCTATAAAAAAGAGCAATGATAGGGTCATAGCTGGAGGTGTACTTTGTGTAGCTTTACTTACCTGTCTTGCAGGTGGACCGATGATCGCTGTGGCTAAAAAAGATATTGCAAATGCTGAGCGAGAAATTGCGAATATAAAAACAAAAATTTCTGGAGTACAAGCAGAGATTGCCATTTTAACAGATGTGAAAAATAAAACAACAAATATGACAGAAACTGTAGATGCCGCAATTACAGCACTACAAAATATTTCAAATCAATGGTATACAGTGGGGGCAAAATATAATAACTTATTGCAAAATGTAAAAGGAATTAGCCCTGAAGAGTTTCATTTTATTAAAGAAGATTTGAATGTAGCGAAGGATAGCTGGAGAGATGTAAAAACATATACAGAAAAACTGCACGAAGACATAAAAAAGTAGTAGATATGATCTACTGCTTTTTTTGTTTTCGTTTTGATAGAGGGTAAAATAGGAAAGGTTGGATAGTCGAAATTTCGAGCATAAACCTGTATAATGCTTGTAACGAAAGGGAAATACAGGAAAGGATATGTAATGAGTTACTATGGATAAAGAAAAACAACAATTAAGTGTTGAAGTTGCAAGATTATATTATCAATCTGATTATAGTCAACAAGAAATTGCCAATAAGCTGAATATTTCAAGGCCAACTGTTTCAAGGCTGTTAAAGTATGCAAAGGAAAAAGGCTTTGTTCAAATTACAATAACAGATCCATTTGCTAATTTAGACAATGTCGGAAATTTGCTGAAAGAAAAATATAATTTGTTAGAAACACATGTCGTATTTTCTCCTGTACCAGAATATGCAACAATTACAGATTATATTAGTAAATATGCTGCTGAATATATGGAGAAGACGGTAAAAAATGGGGATATCGTTGGAGTAAGCTGGGGAATGACAATGTATGAAATTGCTCGGAAAATGGCGCCGCAGCCTGTAAAGGGGGTAGAAGTGGTTCAATTAAAGGGGGGCATTAGTCATTCGAGTGTAAATACATATGCAAATGAGACGATTGCTTTATTTGCAGATGCTTTTCAAACAACGCCAAGAAATTTACCGCTTCCTGTTATATTTGATAATGCGATAACGAAGGAACTAGTAGAACAAGATAGACATATTCACCATATTATTGAAATGGGAAAACAAGCGAATATTGCTATTTTTACTGTCGGAACTGTGCGTGATGAAGCGCTGTTATTCCGGTTAGGGTATTTGGATAAGGACGAAATGGATCTGTTGAAAAAGCAAGCAGTCGGTGACATTTGTTCACGCTTTTTTGATAGCGATGGGAATATTAGTAGTGAGGACATTAATCGACGTACAATTGGAATTGAGCTAGATGAATTAAAATTAAAGAAACGTTCGATTCTTGTCGCAGGAGGTTCGCGAAAAGTAAAGGCAATCGACGGTGCATTAAGAGGTAAATACGCGAATATCCTAATTATAGATCAGCATACAGCAACAGAATTATTACATTATCAAAAAGATTAAAAGAAAGGCTTTCTCAAAACGATTATTTTGGGAGAGCCTTTTTCGGATACAGTTCATTTTAGTATGAGAAAATAAGGGGATAATATTTCATGAAGTATGGATAAGAATGCTCTTCGGTGGATTGTTCTTTTCAAAAACTAGAGAGTTCGTCATGATATTTCTTGATTTTTGAAATTGCTAGAGCAAATGGGTGCGAAATTCCTTTTTGAAGATAAATTTTCTTTTTAAAAAGAGGTGAACATAATTTCAAAAGTATATTTACATATGTTCAAATGAAGGTTAAAATGAAATTGTTAAAAGATATAAGGAGTGAAAGATATGAACATTGCAAAGTTAATTGATCATACAGTTTTGAAACCGAATTCTAAAAAAGAAGATGTAATGAAGGTCATTGAAGAAGCGAAGAAATATAATTTTGCTTCAGTTTGTATTAATCCTACATGGGTAAAATTAGCTGCTGAAGAATTAGCAGGACATGATGTGGATGTTTGTACTGTTATTGGATTTCCATTAGGTGCAAATACGACTGAAACAAAAGTATTTGAAACAAAAGATGTAATTGCTAAAGGTGCAACGGAAGTGGATATGGTAATCAACGTAGGTGCTTTAAAAGATGGTGATGATGAATTCGTTGAAAAGGACATCCGTGAAGTTGTACAAGCTGCAAAAGGAAAAGCGCTTGTTAAAGTTATTATCGAAACATGTCTATTAACAGATGAAGAAAAAGTGCGTGCTTGTGAATTATCTGTGAAAGCTGGTGCGGATTTTGTAAAAACTTCAACAGGCTTCTCAACTGGTGGAGCGACTGCTGAAGATATCGCATTAATGCGTAAAACAGTAGGACCAAATGTTGGGGTAAAAGCATCTGGTGGCGTTCGTACACGTGAAGATGCAGAAAAAATGATTGAAGCTGGTGCTTCAAGAATCGGAGCTAGTGCAAGTGTTGCTATTGTATTAAATGATGAAAAAGGCGCTACAGACAATTATTAAGTAAGCAATAGATAAGGAGCAATAGATACACATATAGAGTATCTATTGCTTTCCCATTTTAAAAAAATGTAAGCGGATACGAAGGAGAGGGAGATTTGTTATAAAATATGTTCTAAGTATCGCTTGATTAGCAAGTAATGTATAGAAGGAAAGTGAAATTTCATCTAATTATTACAGATGAATCATTTCTAGAATATATCGAGTTTAGGGAGGAAATAACATGGATAAAAAAGGATATATTGAAGCAGCAACAAAGATGCTAGAAAAAGCTTACATTCCATATTCTAAATTTCCTGTTGGTGCGGCACTCGTTACAAAAGAAGGTAAAATCTATACGGGTTGTAATATAGAAAATGCATCATATGGATTATGTAACTGTGCTGAAAGAACAGCAATCTTTAAAGCGGTATCAGAAGGGGAACGTCATTTTAGCTATTTAGTGATTACAGGTAAAACAGATGGACCTATTTCACCATGCGGAGCTTGTAGACAAGTGATTGCGGAATTTTGTAATCCGGAAATGCCAGTGTTATTAACAAATGTAAAAGGTGATGAAAAGGAAGTAACAGTTGAGCAGCTATTACCTGGAGCATTTTTAAAAGGCGATTTAGTTTAATTTCGTTTTGATAAGATTAAAAAGAGCCGGAAATTTTTATATAAATATCGGCTCTTTTTACGTACTAAATGATATTCATTTATGATTTTGTGCACGTTGTAAAGCTAGTGGAGTAATATCGTCTCCGTTAGGGTCTACAATCGTTGTGTTTAATAAAATAGAATTTAAACTTCCACGAAATTCCTGCACATAACGCTGTCTTAAAGATTGTTGTTCTTGTTTTTCTGTTTCTGTTAATGTGGAAGTTTTTTCTTTTTTTGCAAGCTCATTAATACGAAATAACATTTGTTTCATGTTCAACACCCCTCGTTAACTTTAAAATAGTAACTTACTATTTTAAAGTTATTTTACTTCTTATTATTTATTATGTCAATAGGGAAGAGTTTTAAGCAGTTGTTTTTATATTCCATGTGTAAGGAACGATAAAATGAAGAGAAGGTTTTGCTTCTGAGTATGTCAAAATGTAAAATGGCCTGCGCAGTTTCATATACGCAAGCCATTTTACATAAATACGATTCATTTTTATGAGTTTATCAGAATCAGATTTTCAAAATTACAAATTTCCATTTAGTACTTTATAGTTTTTGTGATTGACTACTGTTCTATCAAATTCAAAAGTGCCACCGCTTACATTTGTGATTTCAACTAATACAGATTCACTGTATAGTTTAACGACTGAGCCTGTAATTGTAACATTTCCACGCTCAAATTGTATCATATCTCCTACATTTGCTTTCATAGAACCACCCCAATGAACAGAAATATTTTTATATTATATACATTAAAACATGAATTGTTGCATTCGTGAATATTTAATTGCATTTATTAAAGTAAAAGAGTTGTAAGATAGAAAAAATAACTGAAAGTTTATTTTGGATTTCGTTGTTTTCTATACGTATTCTCTAAACTTGAAAATATGACCGCTACATCAAATAATGAGTTTCTATTGTGAAGGCGGAAAGAATAAGCGTATAATATATAGGTCTCATACATAAATACATTGCGAATGATAAAAAGAAAGGTTCATGTATCATCGCTTTTAACAGATAAAATGAAAAGTAACACTGGAATTTAGATAGGGAGTTATAAAATGAAATTAATTATTGCCGAGAAACCAGATCAAGGTTTAGCTCTTGTTTCTCAATTTAAATACCGCCGGAAAGATGGGTATTTAGAAGTAGAAGCAAATGAGTTATTTCCAAATGGAGCTTACTGTACATGGGCAATTGGTCATTTAACGCAGTTATGTAATCCAGA
Organism: Bacillus cereus group sp. BfR-BA-01492; assembly: GCF_022662815.1. NCBI lineage: Bacteria > Bacillati > Bacillota > Bacilli > Caryophanales > Bacillaceae > Bacillus > Bacillus cereus group sp. BfR-BA-01492. The sequence goes on along the minus strand of NZ_JAKUEH010000006.1, from coordinate 156,615 downwards.
ACATTATCACGCTGAGTGGAAAAAATGGTCGCTTGATACGTTACCGATGATTCCAGAGCGTTTTCAATTTGAAGTAACAAAGTCGAAATATAAACAATTTAATGTGGTGAAACAGCTACTAGATAATCCGCAAGTGACAGAAATCATTCATGCAGGTGATGCAGGACGTGAAGGGGAACTGATTGTACGAAATATTATTAACCTTTGTAACGTGCAAAAGCCGATGAAACGTCTTTGGATTTCATCTTTGACAAAACAGGCTATTTATCAAGGATTTAAAAACTTACTTGATGAATCAGATACGATCAATACGTATTACGAAGCATATACAAGATCTTGCGCCGATTGGGTCGTTGGCATGAATGCATCGCGCGTCTATAGCATTTTATTAAAGAAAAAAGGAATGAATGATGTTTTTTCTGCTGGACGTGTTCAAACGCCAACATTAGCGTTAATTGTGAAACGTGAAAAAGAAATAGAAAATTTTAAATCAGAACCGTTTTGGGAAGTGTTTGCAAACTTTAATATTGAAGGTAAGAAATATGAGGGTAAATGGGAAAAAGATGGTGAATCTCGCTTGAAAGACCCTGACATGGCAAATAAAATTGCAGCTTTTTGCCAAGGAAAACCAGCTGAAGTAAAAGAAGTGAAAACGGAGCGCAAGGAGTTTCAGCCGCCGCTTTTATTTAATTTGTCATCGCTACAAGCAACGGCGAATAAAGCATTTAAATTTTCACCGAAAAAAACGTTAGATATCACACAAGCGTTGTATCAAAAAGGGATTGTTTCTTATCCTCGTTCGGACTCTAACTATGTAACACAAGGTGAGGCAGCAACGTTTCCTGATATTTTGCAAAAGTTAAGTCAATTTGATGAATATAAAGAGTTGTTGCCAGCACCAATTGAATCGATTATGAATAATAAGCGTTATGTGAATGAAAAGAAAGTGACAGATCACTATGCAATCATACCGACAGAACAAGTTACGAATCCAAATAAGCTATCCGGTGATGAAAAGAAAATTTACGATATGATTGTAAGAAGACTGATTGCCGCTCATTATGAAGTTGCTATTTTCGACTATACAACAATAACAACCCTTGTAGATGGACGGGCTGAATTTATTTCAAAAGGGAAACAACAAATTCAAGAAGGATGGCGGAAAGTCATCTTTCAAGATGATAAGGACGATGAAACGATCCTTCCAATTGTTGCAGAAGGGGAAGAAGGAAAAGTTGTAAAAGTGAAAGTAAAAGAAGGAAAAACGCAGCCCCCGAAGCGTTATACAGAAGGGCAATTGATTACGTTAATGAAAACGGCAGGAAAATATTTAGATAATGAAGAGCTGGAGAAAGTATTAAAGAAAACAGAAGGGTTAGGGACGGAAGCGACTCGGGCTGGTATTATTACAATGCTGAAAGACCGTAAATATATAGATGTGAAGAAAAACCAAGTGTATGCAACGGATAAAGGGAAAGTACTCATTACAGCGATCGGGGATAAAATTTTAGCTTCACCAGAAATGACAGCAAAGTGGGAGCAACGTCTTGCAGAAATTGGAGAAGGAAAAGCATCACCAGCGACTTTCATGGAACAAACGAAGAAGCTATCTGCAAAAATTATTGAAGATGCAATTGAAATGTCTGAGAAGTGGGATTTCACAGGCTTAGATGTACAATCGATTGAACGAAAAGGATCAAAATTTACAACGGGGAAAAAAGTAGGGAAATGTAAAAAATGTGATGGCGATGTGATCGATAAGTCTACTTTTTACGGTTGTTCGAACTATAATACAACAAAATGTGATTTTACAATTTCAAAAAAAATATTAGGCAAAACAATCTCACAAAAAAATATGACAAAACTATTGAAAGGTGAACAAACTGACTTAATTAAAGGATTTAAGAAAAATGATAAAACGTTTGATGCAAAGTTAGAATGGAAAGATAATAAAATAAACTTTGTATTTGAGAATTAATAGTTGTAGCTAATAAAAAAGTGTTTTACGAATATGAAATGAAAAAAATGATACGTCTATATATTTTATCCCGCTATTTTAGGGCAGTAAGACTCCCACCTCAAGATTCAGAAAGAAGCAAGGAAGATAGGTGGGAGTAGGGCTGTCCGTAACAGCCCGATTGGTGAGGGCTCATAATCAGTGGGGGATGAAGAAAACCCCCACTGATTAAAGTTTCACTTTATGAAAATAATCCCCCTGATTCCCATACGTGAATAGGAAATTAGGGGGTTTTTGTCCCGCTATTTTAGGGCAGTAAGGCTCCTGCCTGTAGATGAGGGATATGTCCTGAAAAACATTCTAATGAGTTGAATATATTACTTTGTAAAATTTATGTAAAAGTTTTTAATGCTAAATTGAAAAAACGATAGATCAATGCTACATTAATTACGAATTTCGACATTTAGCCTTGGTACGTTATACTCTATTCTTTATGTGATGGACTTTTGAAGAAAGAAGAGTATAATACATCTGGAAAATTAGGGAATATTATATAGCTACTGAAAAAGGACGTGTAGAATGAAGAAAGTAACGCCTCAAAATAAATTGAAAACTTTATTAGAAATATTGCTTATTTCTACTCGACTCGGACTTACATCTTTCGGAGGACCGATCGCACATCTAGGTTATTTTCATGAAGAGTATGTCCGCAAAAGAAAATGGATGGATGAAAAAAGTTATGCTGATTTAGTTGCATTATGTCAGTTTCTACCTGGACCTGCGAGTAGCCAAGTGGGTATTGGAATCGGTGTTATGCGTGCAGGTGTATTAGGAGGAATTCTTTCTTTTATTGGGTTTACTCTTCCTTCTGTCGTAGCATTAGTCATTTTTGCATGTATACTACAAGGTTTCAATATGGGAGATGCGAGTTGGATTCATGGTTTGAAAATCGTAGCCGTCGTAGTAGTAGCACATGCGATTGTAGGAATGGCTCAAAAGTTAACACCGGATTCACAGCGAAAAGCTATTGCGTTATTTTCCTTAGTCGGAACACTATTATGGCAAACGGTTTTTACACAAGTAGCAGTCATTTGTTTATCCGGTCTGATTGGTTATTATATTTATAAAAAGCAAGCGGACAATGATGAATCAAAACTAAACTTTCCAATCTCTCGAAAGGTAGGATTCATTTGTTTAGCACTGTTTTTTGGGTTGCTTATTTTCCTGCCAATTCTAAGAGGAATTACATCATTGAATTGGATTGCAATGTTTGATAGTTTCTACCGTTCAGGTTCTTTAGTGTTCGGTGGAGGTCATGTTGTTTTACCTTTACTTGAGCGTGAATTTGTCCCTACAGGATGGATGGATCAATCTTCGTTTTTAGCGGGTTACGGTGCTACTCAAGCTGTACCTGGACCATTGTTTACATTTGCAGCATATATTGGTGCTATTATCGGTGGATGGCAAGGGGGATTCATTGCAACGATTGCTATTTTCTTACCAGCATTCCTTCTTATATTAGGGACATTACCTTTTTGGGATCAAGTAAGACGAAATCCTAAAATGAAAGGCGCCTTAATGGGAGTAAATGCAGCGGTAGTAGGGATTTTAATTTCAGCTTGCTATCACCCAATTTGGACTAGCGCTATCTTAAAACCTGTTGATTTCGCTTTTGCTGCTATATTATTTAGTATATTGGAAAATGCCACCTTGGGTCATTGTCGTGACTGGTGGTATTGGGGGTACACTCCTATCCCTATTGTAAAATGTATCATTGTATGTAAAACTACCACTTTGTTTGGTAGTTTTTTGTTTCCTTTTAAAAGGAACATTGTGAAGGATAGGGAAAATACATATAGGATTTTCTAGATGAAAAGAGTGGTTTTCAATTTCTATAGTATCGTCAATATAAAGAAAACGATAATTGAAACAAATATTGATTGATACATTGTATGTATAGGAGTATCACCAAAGAAGTATGATTGGTGCTTATATATTATATGCTATCATATCATACTAGCCGACAAAAAGAGAAATCCCGACAGGCTGAGGCCTGTCGGGATTAAGAAAATCTTTAAGCTGCTTTTGATTGTTTTTTCGGCATCAGTAATGGTTGAGGAGGACAAACTTTTTGTGAAAGCTTGGACACGACAAAGATGGTGAAAAATGCTGTAATACATGTCAATGTTCGAAATGGAAATAATACGGTTCCATTTTCTATCATCGGATAAGGCAATAATGGTGGAAGTCCGATAGCTTGCTCTCCTCCGCCAATTCTTAAAATGGCTGCTACAACAAAACCAGCGATAGACCCATAAAGATTGGCATTTCGATAAAATAATGCCATAGTCAACTGCGGGAATAATATACAATAAACTAAATCTGATGCTAAATACCATAATGTATACACACTTTTCACATTGAGTGCAATAATAATTGCGGCCACTCCAATGAAAATGATGGATCGTTTAATTACTTTTTTCAGCTGATCATCACTTGCTTTCGGGCTGATTAAAGGACGGTACACATTCCATGCAGCCATCGAGGATGCAGAAAGTATCGATGAATCAACGGAGGACATTACGGCAGCAGCTAATCCGCCAAGTCCAATCGCTCCGATTAGTTCAGGTGTTAAATAACGAAGCACGTACGGTAGAATAATAGAGGCATTTTCAGGTTCGGCAATGCCGAGCGAAGTCCAATTAATGCTATGACCAATTAATCCAACTAACACTGCAGGAATTGCCGCGATAATACATATAAAAGCGGCTAAAATAGATAATGTCATTGCAGTACTTTCATTTTTGGCGGAAAGAACGCGTTGGAAGTATACTTGCCAAGCAATCCCACCGAAGATTAGCAAAAATGCATTATCCCACCAATTCCAATATAAGTTTCCCCAATTAGAATCTTTCCAGCCATCAAGTGGTGGAAATAAATTGGCATAACTTCCGAAATCTACTTGATAGGTTGCCCATACATGCTGAACGGTTCCGGTATGTTCGAGAGCGAAAGGAATCACCAAAAACAATCCAACAATTAATATCCCCATTTGAAAAAGGTCTGTGTAAGCAACTGCCCACATACCACCAACAACTGTATAAGCAATGGCAATGGCGCCGGATAAAATGATAGAAGTCGTAAAGTCTATATTTAGAATTGTACCAAAAGTGGTGCCTAACGCCGTAAGAATCGCAGCGCTCCAAAATAATTCACCTAATAATGCAGGGATGTATAAGACACCTGCCATTTTCTTACCGAAACGTTGTTCTAATGGATCAAGCATCGTCATAAATTCATGACGGCGCATTTTTCTGGAGAAAAAGATTCCGCCAATGATTAAACTTAATGCATATCCCCATGGTGCTTGTGCCCAAGCGAGTCCGGAATAGTAGGTGGATTCTGCTGTTCCATTGATGTATCCTCCACCGACCCAAGTTGCCGCCATTGTAAAAATGGCAACACCAAGAGGCAAACCTCGATTGGCTACCATCATATCTTGGAGGGATGAAGATTTTTTAGCGGCGAAAAACACTCCTACATAATAGATAAGAGCATAGAATACTAGCATAGAAAATAAGCCACCCCAATGAATAGCTTTATTGAGGAATCCGACTGCCAACATCCCTAAAGTAAAGAGTCCAAAAACTATTATTGGAATATTCTTTCTTTTTGATGTGCTATTACTTTCTGGCACGCAACCACTCCTTTTTATGTAAATGTATATTTAAAATGTACATGAGGATGAGTTTTCCAAAACGATTCTGATTCAAATCACCCTCAGTAACATTTTTCACGATTTATCTTCTATAGGAATCAATTCAAAAATACTCTCATCTTCTATAGAATCTACTAATTTTTGTAGCCATTTATAATAAGCCCGTGATTCTTCTAATTGCTCATAAATCTGCTTTGCATGCGCTTTGACTTCTTCTGGCTCTTCCTGATTATTCATCACTTCTCTCAATATTTTTTGAGACTTTCCTAATGCATTCAAATTTATCTTTACCTCTCTTTCCCATTTATGAGAAAAGAAATGAGTGAAAAATTTAAAAAAGTCTTTTTCGGCTACATAAGTATGCTTTCTACTCCCTTTCGTAAAGGTCATTTTGACAATATCAAAGTCTTGTAGCTTTTTTACACTTGTGCTCATACTAGGTTTACTCATTCCTAGTCGTTCACGCATTTCATCTAAATTCATATCATCTTCAAAGTACATGGTTCCATATAATGTTCCTGCACTTCGTGTAACTCCATACAGATCCATTGTTTCAGCAATTGAATCAATTACGAATGTTTTTGCCTTTTCAATAGCCTCATATCCTTTATCGTCCATCCTATAAAAAACCTCCTAGTAGAGAAAAGTCAAAGCGTTAAGAATGTAAAGTTTATTTTGAACAATGTTTATATTAACGTATTACAGAAAAATGTCAAAAAAATACGTCGATAAATAATTTTTTTATACTTGATAATCCTTTATGTGCCAACAGATTGCAAAATTCTAAATTTATTTTTTATTTTGACAACATTTTTTACGTATGTTACGTTAATTTTGTTAAAAACGTTAAGAAAAAACTTAACAAATTTAACTTAGTGACTTTGAAAGGAGTGATTGCATGTCTCTAAAAACAATGTATATAAACGGAGAGTGGGTAGAGTCCATTTCTAGAAAAACGAGAAACATCATTAATCCCTTTAATCAAGAAATCATTGCAACTGTAACTGAGGGAGACGAAGAGGATGCCAAGCTCGCGATTAAAGCGGCACGTGCAGCATTCGATCAAGGTGATTGGGCCAGTACGCCTGCAAATGAACGCGGAGAACTTGTTCAAAAGATTGCGGAGCTCATTCGCCGAGATAAAGAAGAATTGGCTAAGCTAGAAACCTTAGATACAGGAAAAACATTAATTGAAAGCCAAGCGGACATGGATGACATCGTCAATGTATTTCAATATTTTGCAGGTCTCGCTGATAAGTATGGCGGAGAGATTATTTCTTCTCCTATTCCTAATTCTCAAAGCCGACTTGTTCGTGAACCTGTTGGAGTTTGTGCTCAAATCACACCGTGGAATTATCCTTTACTTCAAGCAGCATGGAAAATTGCACCTGCGCTAGCTGCAGGAAATACAATTATTGTGAAACCGAGTGAAATTACACCACTAACAACTATAAAAGTATTTGAATTAATGGAAGAGGCTGGTGTACCAAACGGAGTAGTTAATTTAGTATTAGGTCCTGGATCGACAGTAGGTTCAGAATTATCTAGTAATCTAGATGTCGATCTTCTTTCTTTTACCGGAGGGATTGAAACAGGGAAGAAAATTATGCAAGCATCAAGCAGTAATGTAAAGAAAATTGCACTTGAACTCGGCGGGAAAAACCCGAATATTGTATTTGCGGATGCAGATTTTGAAGTAGCAGTAGATCAAGCGCTCAACGCAGTTTTTTATCATGCTGGCCAAGTGTGTTCAGCGGGAGCACGCTTACTAGTTGAAGAAAGTATTCACGATGAATTTTTACAAGCTGTTGTTAACCGTGCAAAAAATATAAAATTGGGAAACGGATTTGATAAAGATACGCAATGTGGCCCTCTTATCTCAATGGAACATCGTGCGAAAGTAGAAAGATATGTAGAAATTGGAAAACAAGAGGGAGCACAATTAGTTCTTGGCGGGGAACGTCCAGAAGATCCAGAACTTCAAAATGGATTCTTTTATAAACCGACAATTTTTGCGAACTGTCATTCACAAATGCGAATTGTTCAAGAGGAAGTGTTTGGACCAGTTTTAACGGTGGAGACTTTTAAAACAACAGAAGAAGTCCTACAACTTGCGAATGATACGATTTATGGGCTAGCAGGAGCTGTATGGTCAAAGGATATTGAGAAAGCTGAGTTTGTTGCTTCGCGTCTTCGAATGGGAACGGTTTGGATTAATGATTTCCATCCATATTTTGCCCAAGCGCCTTGGGGTGGATATAAACAATCTGGTTTTGGACGTGAATTAGGAAGCAACGGGCTGGAAGAATATACTGAAATCAAACATATTTATCGAAATACGAAACCGGAAGCAATTAACTGGTTTAAATAAAGGAATGAGGAAAAAACAGGGGGTTGTCATGTATGAGTTTAAATATGAAAGTTGAACAGATGTATAAGTTCCATCAATTTGAGGTGCCTACAGCAATTAAACATGGAATTGGAGCTATTCGCCATGTAGGAAAAGAAGTCAAAAATTTAGGTGTATCAAAAGTATTGCTTGTCACAGACCCTGGAATTTTTAACGCAGGTGTTGTTGATCCTGTTATGAAATATTTAAAGGAAGAAAATGTAGAGGTAGTTATCTTTCATAAGGTTGAACCGAATCCGCCAGTACGTTTAGTTGCTGAAGGATCTGCTCTTTACAAAAAAGAAGGCTGCGATGGACTCGTTGCAGTCGGTGGTGGTAGTTCAATGGATACAGCAAAAGCGATTGGGGTGGAAGCAACACATGAAGGATCTGTCTTAGAATATGAGGCAGCGGAAGGGAAAAAACCACTTGAGAATCGAATTCCACCATTGACAACCATTCCAACTACAGCTGGAACAGGCTCCGAAGTAACGCAATGGGCTGTAATTACAGATGAAGAGCGAGAATTTAAATTTAATACAGGGGGACCTCTTATCGCTGCACATCTGACCATTATTGATCCTGAATTACATATATCTATGCCACCACATGTAACAGCTATGACGGGTGTTGATGCTTTAGCACATGCGATTGAATGTTATACAATGAAATATGCGCAGCCTATTACAGATGCAGTTGCATTAATGGCGATTGAGTATGCATCAAAATATATTTACCGCGCATTTGCAGACGGTGAAGATTTGGAAGCTCGTTACGGTATGGCACAAGCAGCAATGTTAGCAGGACTATCTTATGGAAGTGAATCCGCAGGTGCTGCACATGCGATGAGTCAAACATTAGGCGGAATCATTCCTGTTGCCCATGGACAATGTGTCGCAGCTATGATGGGTCCAGTTATGGAATTTAACTGGAAAGGAAATCCTGAAAAGTTTGCACGCATTGCGCAAGCGGTAGGAATTAATACGCATGAATTATCGACTGAAGATGCAGCGAAAGCGGCAGTAAATTGGATGTATGGTCTCGTAGAAAATCTAGAAATACCTACACTTGAAAAACAAGGTGTACCAGCTGATATGATCGAGCGCCTAGCCAAAGAAGCGATGAAAGACCCTCAAACGGTTGGGAACCCGCGTGACCTAACAGTAAAAGATTATGAATGGATATACAAAAGATGTTTTAATCTAGTTCCAAAAACTGTATAGAGGGAAAGAAACATAAAAGGATCTGCTTCTTATGAATGCAGGTCCTTTTGTTATAAGAGGAAATCTTGAAATGAAAAGGAATGTTTCTTTAATCGCTTGAAACGGTACTTGCTACATTAAACTGGACAGTTGAATAGAAGATCTCTCCCTGTTTTATTTTTATCCCGCTATTTTAGGGCAGTAAGACTCCCACCTCAAGATTCAGAAAGAAGCAAGGAAGATAGGTGGGAGTAGGGCTGTCCGTAACAGCCCGATTGGTGAGGGCTCATAATCAGTGGGGGATGAAGAAAACCCCCACTGATTAAAGTTTCACTTTATTTACACGATTGGGAATCGGTAAGACTTCTACCTCCAAATTCAGAGAGAAACAAGGAAGATAGTTGAGGGCTAACAATCAGTGGGGGATGAAAAAATGCACTGTTTCAAAGTTCACTTTATTATTATAACAAGCTTTAAAAATATTTTTAATTTGAGAATTTAAATTTTATCAAAAGTTACTTTACTAAAGTAAGTTACTTAAGTATACTTACTTACGTAAGGTAATAAAACGTTTTTGCTTCAACTTAGATAAAGTGTAAATCAGAATACAATAAGAAGATTCCGATAATAAAGGATAGAATCTTTTCTTAGAATAAGTTTTTTAGGTTGATGAATAATGAATATAAAAAGGAAGTTTAGGTGAAGAAAATGGGTTTATTTAGTTCATTATTTGGTAAGAAAGAAGAAATGAAAAAAGTAGAGGAGACAAAAACAATGTCAAAAGTATTATTTGTGAAAGCAAATGACCGTCCTGCAGATCAAGCAATTAGTTCAAAAATGTATGAAACATTTGTAAGCACGTATAAGGCAGCAAATCCGAATACAGAAGTGACAGAGTTAGATTTATATGAATTAAATCTTCCATATTACGGAAATGTAGCGATTACAGGTGGGTATAAACGTAGTCAAGGACTAGAATTAACAGCAGAAGAAGAGAAAGCTGTTGCGACAGTTGACAAATATTTAAATCAATTTTTAAAAGCAGAAAAAGTTGTATTTGCCTTCCCATTATGGAACTTTACAGTACCAGCACCATTAGTTACGTATATTTCATACCTTTCTCAAGCGGGAAAAACATTTAAATATACAGAAAATGGTCCAGTAGGATTAGCTGGTGAGAAAAAAGTAGTTGTACTAGGTGCTCGTGGTTCTGATTACTCTTCTGAGCCAATGGCTTCTATGGAAATGGCTGTGAACTATGTTACAACTGTACTTGGATTCTGGGGCATTACAAATCCAGAGACAGTCGTAATTGAAGGGCATAATCAATATCCAGATCGCTCACAGCAAATTGTTGAAGAAGGATTAGAAAAAGTTAAGAAAGTAGCTGCAACATTTTAATTGAGAAGTAATGAGAGTAAAAAAACCAACATGGTTAGCCATGTTGGTTTTTTTATATGTATGAGAACTATAGTCCAGAAAAGAATTTCTGCACAAAAAAGTTGTATTTACCAAATAGAGACTGCTGTGTTGGATAGTTAAGAGCATTTGAATGATGATATTTTTTGATGTAAATTCGTTTCCAATTTTACGTAAAGACTTAAAATTAAGTTACTATGGCGGTAAAAAGAAATATGGAAAGGTGTATTCTATGTATGGAATACGCTCTTATATAGAAATTGTAATAGTCCCGCCCTGATTCTCTTTGTATAATTCATTTAAAAAGCTTATTAATCTAAAATTATTTTTTAAACTATTTATTGAATATTAAAAAAATATTGAAATCATACAATTCTCTTGAATGGTTGGAAGGAGTATTGTAAAGTAGAGGAGGTTGTTATTTTTTACCATCATTTGAAGATGATATACGTATTTTGTGAGCATTCTAAAAATCACTCTATTTATTCTTGATGTATTTTTTCTTCAAAATAACCAAAATAGTTATCTAGACAACATGATATGTAAGTTAGTCTCTTTTTAGTAAATTTTTAAGATTAATAGTAAAAAGTGGGTATTGTATAACGATTGTTTTGCAACTGTCATTAGGCCTTTAAGTTTTTCAATAAAATTTTAAAGAGGAGGAATGTTTTTTGGTAAAATCGTTAAATAAAAAAATGAAAAAAGCAAGTTTTAGCTTCATAGCCTTATTACTTGTGCTTATGAATTTTTTAATCCATTTACCAAGTAAAGCAGAAGCGGCTACAACAGAGTTAAAAGGTCTAGGAGATGCAACTTATTACAATGCGATTATTTTTGGAGATCATAGTGCCACAAGTGCTGATATTGAAGGTGCAATGGCAGTTCAAGGAAATATGAATGCATCAAGCTATACAGTTACTGCAGCTGCAACTGGAGCATTCAATTTAGCTGGGGCAAAATGGAATGATGAAGGATACCCATCTTTACTATTGGGGAGGGAATTTACTAAGGCAGGAGAAGGGAAAGTAATTATTCAAGATGGTACAGTTGTAATGACAAAAGAAGGCGATCCAACTGGTTCGTTAACATCATCCTATGGTCGTGTCTCTTATAAAGAAAAATCTGAGATTGATGCGAAATTTAAAGAATTCCGAAAAGATATTGATGGTGTGATTGAAGAGACAAGTCAGTTCCATACAAACAACCCAAAACAGAATATGTCTTTTGGAATTGGTGAAGATGTGAATAATCCTAATATTTATGTTTCTTCAACATTAACAGGAAAACAAAAGCAAGATATAGACAGTGTTTTCCTTCCTAATGTAAATAACAAAGATTTTATTGTTATTTATTCAGATGCAACGGAAGTAAACTTTGCTAATGGTGCCATTTTTTATGATACAAATGACATTGGAACAGCAACCGAAATGATCAATACTTCTCAAGCGTATGATCCTAATTCACACTTTACTGAATTAGCTAGTAAAGTTATTTGGGTTTTCCCAAAGGCAACTAAAATTTCAACTAAAGGATATGGAATTGTCGGAAGTGTATTTGCTCCTAATGCTGTAGTAGAAACAAAAGGCGGATCTATTAATGGACAAGTTTACCTTGGGGGGCTACATCAAAGAGATGGATTTGAAGTTCATAACTTTCAACTTAATTGGTCAAAATGGAAAAAAAAGACACCTAAAAGAGAGCAGTTAAAAATTAAAAAAGTTGATGCGAGTAATAAGAATATTGTTTTGAAAGGTGCGGTATTTGAAGTTGTAAATAAGGACAATGAAGTTGTAGCCACTGTTACGACAGATGACAATGGTATAGCAGAGGTGAAAGACTTACCGCTTGGTGATTATGTTGTAAAAGAAAAGGAAGCACCAGAGGGATACAAACTTTCTAATAAAGAGTGGAAGGTAACGCTTCAAAAGGAACAAGATATAGTTACAGTTGAAGTGGAAAATGAAAAAGAAACAGAAAAGCCAGGTGAACCGGGAGAAGAAACAGAAAAACCAGGTGAACCAGGAGAGGAAAGAGAAGAATCAAGTAACTTAGAAGAAACAGGAACTTCATTAGAAGGAAATGTGGATAAAAGCAAATCGTCAATTGGACAAGACTCGAATGGAGAGAAAAAATTACCAGCAACAGGTCACTCTATGAATTGGCTTTCACTTCTTGGTGGTATGTTAATTCTGTTAGGAATTCGCTTAAACGTTATTGCTAAAAAAGGTTGATGAAAAGTAAAAAGTATAAGGGATGATGTATTCTGTAAAAAACCAACATGGTTAGCCATGTTGGTTTTTTATATGTATGAGAAGTTTTGTTTAGAAAAGTATCTCTATACGAAAAATATATATGTATTTAAGAACATGAACAGTTTCCGATATCAGTCTCTTTTTAAATAATAAAGCACAAAGTTTTCCTTTAAATGATAGAAAGAAAACGAATTGTACGTTTGAAAGTTTGATTTCCTTCTATATGAAAGGGGCGTTGGTAACTTTGTATTGCTTCTAGAAAGTGACGGATAGTAAAATTGACAACAAGAAACATGAAAAGGGAAATAATTAAATCAAAAACAAAGAGCTTTACAGGGGAGGAGAGTATGTTGAGCATTTTTCAACATATAAAAACGTATCAATATTTTCCATTTCAGCCTGAGTTTGAAGGGATGGCAGACTATTATATAGAACATCGAGAAAAAAATATATGGAATCAGACAGTATTATTATTTTATCAATTTCGTCTAAAAAAAGATTTGCATCCTGCTGTTTCAGTGATTCCTGATGGGTGTATAGATATATTATTTGGTTGTAATGAACGGGATTTGTTTGCAAATATGTGTGGAAGTGTCATTAGAAGTCGAATGATTCATCTGCGAGCTGGCAGTGAATACTTTGGTGTAAGGTTCCTGCCATATCAAGAGGTCCTTCGTTCAAATTATATGGTAAAAGAAATAGTCGATACAGAAGTACCTTTAATCGATATGTTTTCTATTCAACGTACAGCCATAGAAAAAATAATATTTGCAAAAGGGTTTCAAGAAAGAATGGGATTGTTTAAGGAGTTAATTGGTAAAGTTGTTTTTCCATCAGATGGTTCAATGAACATAACAGGACAAGTGCTAAATAAAATTTATGAATCAAAAGGAAATATGAACATAAGTCAGTTGGCGGGTGAGGTGGGATATTCAACGAGATATATACGGAAGCAATTTAAAGAATCTATCGGAATCTCTCCAAAGCGATTTAGTCAAATTGTAAGATATCAATCTGCTTTAAATATGTTGCTTAAAATGAAGAACTTTACCGTTTGGGATATCATCAATGAAAATGGTTATTATGATCAAGCTCATTTCATTCATGAATTTAAAAGTTTTGGCCCCTTAACTCCAAGGGAATATGCTGAAAAGTTTTTTGGAAAGTTACGTTTCGATGTAGAGTAGTTGGTGAAATAAAAATATTTCTAAAATTATCAAAATGTTCCGTTTTTTACAATCAATATGGACGGTAATTGGCTATTATTTTCTTAAGTTTAGAGGGGAGGGATCGTATGTTAAAGACATATCAATTATTTATAAATGGCAAGTGGGTAAATGCGGTATCGGGAAAAACATTTGAATCCATTAATCCTAGTACGGGAGCAATACATGCCATTGTAGCAGAAGCTGGTAAGCAAGATATTGACTTAGCTGTAAAGGCTGCTCGCAACGCTTTTGAATCAGGAGCATGGTCCAATATGGATCCGAGTGAACGAGGGAGGCTTTTATATAGAGCAGCGATGCAAATGAGAGATAAGTTAGATTTCTTTGCTGAGATAGAATCGCTGGATAACGGTTTACCTATCAATGAGACAAAATACATTGCTATGCCAGCAACGATTGATGTATTAGAATTTTACGCTGGTTTAGCAAATAAAGTACAAGGTGAAACATTGGCTTCACCAAAAAATCGTTTAAATTATACATTGAAAGAGCCACTCGGGGTAATTGGGGCCATTGTGCCGTGGAATTTTCCGCTTATGCTTGCGATGTGGAAATTAGCACCAGCTTTAGCAGCAGGAAATACGATTGTTATTAAGCCAGCAGAACAAACACCTGTTAGTATTTTAGAGTTAGCAAAAATATTTCAAGAAGTCGGTATTCCAGACGGTGTAATAAATATTGTTCCAGGGTTTGGAGATGAAGCTGGAGATGCATTAGTAGCTCATCCAGAAGTTGACAAAATTGCCTTTACAGGTTCTACTCGTACAGGTCAACTCATTATGCAAACAGCAAGCAAGAAATTGAAACCGCTATCATTGGAGCTTGGAGGGAAATCGCCGAACATTGTGTTTGAAGATGCAAATTTAGAAGATGCAGTAAATATGTCGGCATTCGGTATTTACTTTGCACAAGGGCAAGTCTGTGCAGCAGGTTCGAGGTTATTTGTTCAGGAGTCGATTTATGATACATTTATGGATCTTTTTGTGAAAAAAGCGAAGTCTATTCGCATTGGAGATCCTCTTGAAAGGACAACACAAATGGGGCCACAAATTTCAGAAAAGCAGTTGAAGCAAATTGAACAATATGTAGCAGCTGGACTTGATGAAGGAGCTAATTTAGTAACCGGTGGTAAACGATATCCAGAAGCTGGAGATGGTTATTATTTTACACCAACTATTTTTGAAAATGTTAGCAACAAAATGACGATTGCTCGTGAAGAAATTTTCGGACCTTTTGTGTCGGTGATTCGTTTTAAAGATGAAGAGGATGCGCTAATGAAAGCAAATGATACGGTTTATGGACTTGCTTCTGGCGTATGGACAAACGATTTAAAACGAGCACATCGCATGGCGCGCAGTATAAAAGCGGGAACAGTATGGGTCAATACGTATAGTTTTTTAGATAGTGCAGCGCCGTTTGGAGGCACAAAACAAAGTGGGTTCGGCCGAGAGCTAGGGGTGCAGGCAATGGAGATGTACACGCAGACTAAACATGTGTGGGTTGATTTAAATGAGAGAGCTTTAAACTGGTATGAGGGATAAATGATTATAACATATTTTTTGGTCAATCAGGGGGCATCAATTGAATAATTGGTGGAAGTTATATTTTTGCTATAGCATGCAGGGAATAAAAAGAGGGGGAAATGATATGAGTAAAATGGATTGGCAACAAGTATTAGAGTGGGATAAAAAATATATCATGAGAACATTTTCGACCCAAGAAGAATATGAGCCGATTCCAATCGCGACTACAGAAGGCGATTATTTAATTTTGCCAGATGGTACAAAGTTATTAGATTGTTTTAATCAATTGTATTGTGTAAATGCTGGTCAAAAGAATGAGAAAATTAATAATGCGATTAAGGACGCTCTAGATCGATATGGCTTTTTACAAGATGCTTACGTGACAGATTATAAGGCAAAGGCAGCAAAAATGATTATTGAAGATGTATTAGGAAATGAAAGTTGGCCAGGGAAAGTTCGTTTTGTTTCTACTGGAAGTGAAGCGGTAGAGACAGCGCTTATGATTGCTAGACTATACAAAAATCGTCCTCTTGTTGTAACGAGAGAATATGCTTATCATGGTTGGACAAAAGGAGCTTCATCAATGACAAGATTAAAGGGAAGTAAAAGTGGGGTGACGGAATCAGCTCCTAATTCACTTCCGCATCATGTACCAGCTCAAGACGGTGGACTTGTTGCCGTAGCACCTTCTCCTAATTGTATGCGCTGTTCACTTGGTCATAAATATGGTACTTGCCAAGATGAAAATGGTGAACTCGCTTGTGTGAAATATACGAGACGTATTATTGAAAATCAAGGACCAGAACAAGTCGCAGCAATTATTACAGAAGTTACACAAGGAGCTGGCTCTGTTCAGCCACCAGATGAGTATATTCCACAAATTCGTAAAATGACGAAAGAACTTAATATTTTATGGATTGCTGACGAAGTGTTGACAGGGTTTGGAAGAACAGGGGAGTGGTTTGCATATCAGCATTATGGTGTCGAGCCTGATATCGTATCAATGGCAAAAGGAATTTCTAGCTCAGCTATTCCAGCAGGTGCTGTCGTTGTGAGTAAAGAAATTGCGAAATTTATGGATCAATATCGATGGGAGACAGTTTCAACGTATTCAGGGCATCCAATCGCTATGGCTGCGGTATGTGCAAATTTAGAATATATAATGGAAGAAAATTTGGTAGAGAAAGCCGCAGCGGCTGGGCATTATATAAAACAAAAATTATTAGAGTTAAAGAAAAAACACCAATCAATTGGACAAATCGCGGGGTATGGGGTTCTATGGCTTGTGGAACTCGTAAAAGATGAGAAAATGACACCTTTTGTTGAAATAGATAGGAACTTTACTCACGAAGCAGACCCAAGTACGTTTCCTTCCAATATGATTAGAGAAAAAGCGATTGAAAAAGGAGTATTAATCGGTGGGGTAATGCCGAATACACTTCGTTTTGGAACCTCGTTAAATGTAAGCCGTAAAGACATTGATAAAGCTATGGATGCGCTTGATTACGCACTAACTTATTTAGAAAGTCAAGTATTACAAATAAACTGAAAGAATAGGATAAAAGCATTAAGGATATGGATGGATGAACAAAATGAGTAGGCGAAGTAGTTTTTTCTTAAAGCTAAGAAGAGAAGTTATGTAAACATAGCTTCTCTCTTTTTATATGTTGATAAAAGATTATGGTAGAAGAAGTATGAACTTATGGTTGAAAAGGAAAAATAGAATACATCATGTGTTATACGTAGTGGATTTTTAGAGAAGGATGTGTCGGAATGAAGAAGGATAAGAAATATACAGTAGTAGGCACTGACATTGAAGAAGTGAAACGATTAAATAAAAACTCAGGGCTAACATATAATCAAGTAAAGGAATTATTAGTCAAACAGATGAAAACAAAGCTATAAACATTATGTTTATAGCTTTGTTCATGTTTAAGCGGTATAAAATGAAACTTTCATTAATGAGTGCTTCGTTTTCCACTGATGATGAATCTTCGGCAATTGGGCTGTTCAAAAAAAGAATGTGTATGGATATTATCAATAAGCAATGAAAAGAGCTACAAATAGAAAAGATAAAGAAAATAGAGGATTCTTTTCAATTTATGAGAAAGATTGTCTACAGGAATTCATAATATGTAGTAATATGGCAATAGATAGACTTGTATTTCAATATATGAATATCAATCCATTGAAGGGGGAGAGTAATTTGTCATGATTCAAGTAAAAAACTTTTTTCAAAGTAGAGGATTTCAACGATTCATTGTATTCGTCATATTAGCGTTTTTATTATATGGATTAAAAAGTATGATTAATTTAATATTAATCACTTTTATTCTTACTTTTTTAATGGATCGATTTCAACGATTTATTTCAACAAAGTTAAAAATAAATCGAAAAGTAGTGATTGCTTGTTTATATAGTGTTTTAGTAATATTTATTGTTACAACATTATATAAATATTTACCGGTATTAACGATACAAATTTCTCAGTTAATTTATCATTTTAAACTGTTTTTTCAGCATCCGCCTGATAATGAAATCATTAAATATGTACTTGCGACAATTAATCAAATGGAAGTATCAAACTATATTGAACAAGGTGTAGACGTCATTTATCAGTCTTTAGCGAACATTGGAAAAGTCAGCATACAAATTTTATTATCTCTTATTTTAAGTTTATTTTTCTTGCTAGAAAAAGAACGAATTATTACGTTTACGTCCAAATTTAAAGAAAGTAAATTAAAGATTTTTTATGAAGAAATTGCCTATTTTGCTCAACGGTTTGCACGATCATTTGGAAAAGTGATTGAAGCGCAGTTTTTAATTGCGATTGTAAATTGTATTCTCACGGTCATTGCACTTGTTTTTTTAGGATTTCCCCAACTTCTCGTATTAGCAATTATGATTTTTCTACTTGGCTTAATTCCTGTTGCGGGTGTTATTATTTCATTGTTTCCACTTTGTATCATTGCCTACAATATTGGCGGAATGATGTACGTTGTATACATATTAATTGTGATTACAGTTATTCATGCTCTTGAAAGTTATTTTTTAAATCCAAAATTTATGTCTGCAAAAACGAACTTGCCCATTTTTTATACATTTATGATTTTAATCTTCTCACAGCATTTTTTAGGAACATGGGGCCTGATTATCGGAATTCCAATTTTTATTTTCTTATTAGATGTATTTGAAGTAAATGATGAAGAATAGTTAAGAAATGAAAAGAATACGTATGTTTCCAGCCTAAAGGTTTGAATGGTTGAAATCATTTCATAATAAAGAGGCGAAATATGTAAAAAAGAACTTCCGAGCATGAACGGGATTCCGCATTATACGTACTTACATGATATCGACGGAGATCATGTAAGTACGATTAAATTGCTACTTTCATTTCTAGGATTCACTTTCTATTTTAACAGAGTTACAAAAAAACGCTTGATCTTCAAGCGTTTTTTTGATTGCGATACATGTCGCTTATTCTTGATTAAAGAACAGGAGCCATTGTTTCTTTTAATATTTGAACAGAGTGATCGAATTGCAATTCTTCTTGCTCATTTAATTCAACTTCTAATACTTCGCGAACACCTTGGCGGTTTAGAACAGCTGGCACCCCGATATATACGTCTTTTTGTCCATATTGGCCATCCAAGTAAGCAGAGACTGTTAATACGCTGTTTTCATTGTTTAAAATTGCTTTTGTAATGCGTAAAAGAGACATGCCAATGCCGTAATACGTAGCGCCTTTACGTTCAATAATATGATAGGCAGCATCGCGAACTTTAATGAAGATTTTATCTAATTCTTCTTGATTATGTTTATTATCTTTGTCTAAAATCGTTTGTAGTTTCTGAACACCAACTGATACGTGACTCCAAACCGGAAGTTCTGTGTCACCATGTTCACCAATGATATAAGCATGAATATTATGAGGAGCAACGTTGAAATAGTCTCCTAACATATATCGGAAACGTGCAGAGTCTAAAGTCGTACCAGAACCGATGACACGTTCTTTTGGTAATCCTGACTCTTTCCATGTTACATAAGTTAAAATGTCTACAGGATTCGTAGCAATTAAGAAAAGGCCATCAAATCCATTCTCCATAATACTACGTACAATTTGTTTAAAGATTTTTGCATTCTTTTCAACTAAATCTAAACGAGTTTCACCTGGTTTTTGTGGTAAACCAGCAGTGATTACAACAAGGTCAGCATCTTTGCAGTCTTCATAGCTTCCTTTCCAAACTTTTGTCGGTGCCGGAGCGAAAGGAACTGCATGACTTAAGTCCATTGCTTCGCCTTCTGCTTTCGCCTCATTTACATCAACTAAAACAAATTCTTCAGCAACGCCTTGGTTAATCATACAGTAAGCATAACTACATCCTACCGCTCCAGCTCCTACTAATACAACACGGTTAATACCTTTTTTCATACACCAATTCCTCGCTATTTCAATAATTTTGATATGTACAAATGGATTCTGCTTATACAGACTCTCACCTAGTTTATGACATTATAAAAAAGATATTCATTAGGTTCTTTGTTAACCGACCATTATTCAGATGGTGCAATTGAATCTGGAGTTCGAGTTGCATAGGGGGTGAATGAGACAGTTTAGTTTACAAAACATAGTTCTTTTAATAAAATAATGAGTATAAATCGTAATTGTTACGTTTTGAAAAGATTTGAGTAGAGAAATGGATGGTCGATGAAATGAAGAAAGTAGAAATTCATATATTAGGTGGGTTTTTAGGAAGCGGAAAATCAACATTGCTTCAAAACCTATTATTAGCAGAAAAGAAAAATAATAGAAAAGTTGCTGTTTTAATGAATGAAATAGGTGAATACTCAGTAGATACAGATATTATTGGGAAAGAGAATGTTTTAAGGGAGCTACTAAAAGGTTGTATTTGTTGTACATTAAAAGAAGAACTTGAAATCCAGTTACATTCTTTATATCAACAAGAAAAGCCGGATGTTATTTACATAGAAACAACGGGAGTAGCTCACCCAATTGAAGTATTAGATGCATGTGTCTCACCAATTTTAGCTCCTTTTCTTGAAGTGAAATCAATTGTAGTCGTTTTAGATGGAGTAAGGTGGTTAAACCGAAGTGTATTAAGTGCAAATGTTCAGCAGTTATTACAAGAACAAATAAAATATGGAAGTCATATTCTTATGAACAAAGTAGACTTACTAACAGAAGAGGATAAGAACAAGGTTTTAGAAGATGTAAGGGCGATGAATCAGCATGCTAAATTGTATGAAACAAAGTATTGTAATATATCTTTAGCTGATATAGAAAAAGCTGAGTTTGGAAGCAATGAAGAGCATGAGACATTACATGTGAAACAACACTTACATATTCAAACAATGACATATCAATTTACGAAACCGATCGATCAAGAAAGATTATATGAATGGTTATCAACATTACCTGATTGTATTTATCGTGTGAAAGGCTTTGTGAAATTTCATGGGAATAAGTATCCACACTTATTGCAATATTCGTTTGGAGTACCAACTTTATTGGAACAAGACTTCGGCTTTCCAACTAATTTGGTTATGATAGGTGAGGGATTCAATCAAGATACGATAAAGAGAGCATTAGAAATGATAGAAACTCATGTTTAGTTAAACGAGAGTATACTAAGGGAATACTATAACTGAGAAGCCCCTTTCCTCTAAAGGAAGGGGAAAGTTCCATTTAGAGTTAGAAGATGTAACAGTTATAGCATATGTAAAAAAATATTTTTTATAGTCAACTAACAAGGGAAAGAAACGTTTTACCAGAATACATAATAATGAATGTATGTGGTGAATCCATGAAGAGAAAGGAGAGATAAAACAATGGTAATCAAAAGAGTTTTATCATTTTTAGCTGTACTCTTAATCGGATTAACGGGTTGCTCGATGATTGAAGAGGGGAAAAACTCCGTTGATTATGCACAAAAGACAACGGACTATATAAACGAAGTCAGTCAGTTTGCAAATGAGGCACCAGAGTTAGCGGAAAAAGCAATCAATGATAGCACAGCAAGAAAAGAGTTAGAGAATAAGTTAGGAGAGATCCAAAAGGATATTTCAAGATTTAATAAATTAACGCCACCGGATGTAGCAAAAGAAATGCATGAGCAGATTGTTGGATATAATGAAACGTTAAGTAAATGGATTGATGAAACGATGAAAAAGGTCGAGGAAGGTAAAGTGGATCTAGAACAATTTAAAGATTCAGAGTTTATGCAGACAATTCAACAAGTTCAAGAGTTGAAAAATAAGATTCAAAATATAGGACAATAAGTGTGAGAGTACAAAAAGTCCGTTTTCAATGACGGACTTTTGTACTGCTATATTTATTGTATACAATAAATGACAACACCGATGACAATAATAAGGTTACCAATGAGCTTTCTTTTTGTAATTTTTTCACCTAAGAAGTACCAACTAAATACTAAAATAATAAGATAGCTTAGTGATTCTAAGGCAGATGCTTGTTTTAAAGGCAAGCCTTTTAATGCAATGACATTAAAGCCAGCATTCATAACAAACAAAGAATACCCGATAATAACATAGTGATTGACATATTCTCTTAGTTTAGAGTCGTATTTTTGTAACGTTGCTTTTTTTAGTAAAATCTGTGAGTAATTGGCTAAAATAATACCAAAAATAAATAGTAACATATAATTATTCATCTTTTGTCACCACCACAATTCCAACGATAATAATAGCCGCACCAAGTATATGATTCCACTTGATTGTATCGCCGAATAGGAGAACAGACCATAGCATAGACCATAATATAATAATACCTCGGTGTGAGTATGCTCTAGATATTTCAAAGTGTTTAATGACTTGTTGCCAAATAATAGCATATCCAAATAAAACTACGATAAGTCCGAAGTAGGCGCCAAAAAAGCCAATAGATGCGATTGGAAATTGAGCTGCCCATTTCATATAAACTAGGATAATTGAATATAGTAGGAAAGCAGCATGTAAAAAGATATAATTTTTTATAGTTGGTTTCATATATTCACTCTCTTTTACATATAAATACATTAATTTGAAGCGAATGTATTTCATTATATTCTTTATGATATAGAATGTTTGTCCCTTCACATTCCAAGGTATATAGTATCATGTCTTATGTTGGAAAACAATATGAGGGAACAAGTCTCTTTTTTAGAAAAGAAACTTGTTTCTTCATAAATAGGATTCATTTTATGAAAAAATGCTAAGCAAAAAAATGCTTAGCATGAGTAGATAATGAGAGATTAAGTTTAATGATTAGTTGAATTCAATAGCATCAATTCTACGATAATCAACTACCAAAATTTCTCCATTTCCTTTTGAAAAAGTTGCAAGGCCGCTTCTTCTATCAAAAGAAGCAAAAGCATCAACCGCTTCTTCTAGGCCGTTGATAAAAACATCTTCTACATCTGTTCCAGGATTTAAACCTGATAGTAATTCAAAGATTGGCCCTCTGTTACTACGATTTGCCATATCGTAATTCCTCCTTTTGTTAAGATGTACTATATTCTATTAAATAAAATGGTTTTGGCTTGTACATATCTTCTATTTTATAAAAAATGTGTAGAATAAATAGTTTACAATTGACCTTACACAGTGTGTATGATTTGTATTAGTATGTTAGGACTTTTCTATTTACCTTGACGGTATGAAGGCATTGTTGATAAGGTTAAATCTGAAATGATAATTTGATAGATTAAAAGGAGTTTAGGTGATGAAAAGGTTAAGGTGGGGAAGAGTAACAATACTATTAGCCGTTATTTTAGGTATATGTTGGTTTATTTTTCATGGGGGTTTGGAAAAAGATGGTAGAGATATTGCGGAAGCAAAAGAAAATCATTCAATAGAGGGACCGCCTCTTCAAGTAGCAGAGTTGCCAAAGTTGGGTATATCTGAAAAAGTCATTCCGCAAAAGTATCTCCCGGTTGTGGAAGCAAAAGCAGCAATTATTATTGATGCGAGTAATGGAGAAGTAATTTATCAAAATAATGAAAATGAAACGTTTGCTCCAGCGAGTATGTCAAAAATGATGACCGCATATTTGCTTTTAGAAAATATACATAAGGGAAAAGTGCATTGGGAAGATCGTGTGAACATAAGTGCAAAAGCAGCACAAACGGAAGGTTCTAAAATTCCGATGCAAATGAATGATGTAGTAACGGTGAAAGATTTATTTCATGCTTTAATGATTCAGTCAGCGAATAATGCAGCGGTTGCTTTGGCAGAACATATGGCAAAGACAGAAAAAAACTTTGTTCAAATCATGAATCAAAAGGCGAAGGATTTGGAGCTTTCTAATAAAACGAAGTTTGCTAATGCATCTGGTCTACAAGAACCAGATGGAAGTGAAACGAAGATGCCAGCTGCCGATGTTGCAAAGTTGGCGTATCATCTTATTAAAGAATATCCAGAAATATTGGAGGTAACACATTTACGTCAAAGCCAATTAACTTTTAAAAATATTGCTGTTACAAACACAAATGAGATGTTAAATACAGCTAATAAAAACCTTCATATAGAAGGAATGGATGGATTAAAAACAGGCTTTACTGATAGTGCGGGATATTGTTTCACAGGAACAGCAAAACAGGGAGATAAACGCATTATTACAGTTGTTATGGGAACAAAGAGTCAAACAAAACGATTCACTGAAACATATAAATTAATGTCTTATGGATTTGAATTCGTTAAGTAGATAAAGGAACAGGAAGAAACAGATTATTTGAAATTTGAAAGAGTGGAATATCCTCGATAACTAGAAATACATAAGACAGTCGCTAGCTGGATAAAAAGAATTTGCAGTGTGAGAAAGTCGTATAAAAATGTATAAATAAGCAAAAAGGATTGCCGATACCGGTAATCCTTTTTGCTGTTTTCTACAAAAGAAGGTCTTCCAATTTTATATATGTAATTTTAGTAGGATCATTCTTTTTATAAGAGCAAACTGCAGATTTATAGCCAGTGCCAATGTGAAGAATTTCGATAAAAACAGGATTTGTTTTTTCGATAGTTCGTATATAAACGTTTTGAGATGAATCAATTGAGATTGAAAATGAATACAAGGGAACGGTTAAACCTGCACCAGATTGCTTTACAAAACTTTCTTTTATAGTCCATAAATGATAAAAATAAGCCATTCGTTCAGGTTCTATTTTTGCCATCAAATCTTTGTATTCTTCATAACAGAAGAAATGTTTTGCTATGCTATAATCTATCGGTGTTATTTTTTCAATATCAATTCCGATTGGATGAGAATCTATTGCACATACAATCCAATTACCAGAGTGAGATATATTAAAATGAAAGGAAGGAAGATTTTTGACAAAAGGTTTTCCGTACGGTCCAAATTGAAATGTAATGTTGTGATTTGGGAGATGAAGTTCCTCTTGAATAATAAATCGGGTAAAAATTTCACTAAGTAATGAACGATGTTTGTCTTTAAGAAAAACAAGCTGATTGATTTTTGTAATTCGTTCTGGTGAAATGCGCTTCATTAAAGTATGAAATTCACTTGTTTGTAATAATCTGTCTATATGTAATGCGAAAACTTTCATGAACGATAGTTCCTTTCGAATGTATTAATATAATGAAAAAAGAATTACAGAAAATATGTAATCCTTTTTTGTATAAGAAGATTCATAATTTATAAATGTTATCTTTGTTTATATCATTCAAATCGTGAGTCATAGCATATTTTAAGTTTTTCTTTTTTGTTCAATCGTTAGAATTTTTCGGAATGTTAATACGGATAATAGACACATACATGCATAGTAAATTTCATTGTGCTCTTTAAAATGTTGATCAATCACGTAAGCCATGAATAAGATTCTCCTATTGTTTCTATATGTAATAGTTATTTTAACATGTTTAAATTGTATCTTCTATTTTTAGATGAAGCACGAACTTTTTATCTGAAAGATAGCAAGAGATTCTTTTAGAAAAGTCCTAAGTAATCCCAAATATTTTTGCCAATGAGAACTAGCGTTACAATGATAAATAAAATCCTGACATAGGATACACCTTTTTTGATAGCAAAATTTGAACCGACGAAAGCTCCGAGAACCATTGCAATTCCCATTGGAATTCCATATGAAAAATGAACCACATCTAAATAAAGAAAAATGAAAAGAGCGGCAATGTTACTGCCGAAATTTAAAACTTTTGCATTGCCTGCTGATTGAATAAAATCAAAACCCATTATTAAAAATGTAAATAACAAAAATGATCCAGTTCCTGCACCAAAAAAACCATCATAAAAGCCGATAATAAAAATGACAATCGAAAAGATAATCTTTTTCTTTGTAGTCATGCCGTTATACATTGCATCTTTTCCCCAGTCTTTTTTCATAATGGTATAAATGGCGACAGCAATTAATAGTAAGAGTATTAATGGTTTTAATATTTCAGGTGAAATAAGTTTTACTACGAAGGCGCCAAGAATAGAACCGATAAAAGTTAATGGGAATAGTTTAGAGACTAATTTGAGATTCACATTCCCCGATCGAATAAATGAGATTGTACTCATAAGCGCCCCCATTGAACTAGCTAATTTGTTTGTTGCAATTGCTGTAGAAGGTGGAAGGCCGGTAAATAACAAAGCTGGTATTGAAATTAAGCCACCGCCGCCTACTACGGAATCAATAAATGCTGCTAAAAAACCTGCTACTACTAAGAAAAGTAGTGTATATAAATGAATATCATCCATATGTTTATCTCCCATCCCTATAAAATAGTCACTACTAAAATAGTACCTATCAATTTACGTTATGTAAATAGGGAGGTTTATATTTTTATTCGTATGTTTACTCTATCTATATTTATGGTTACTATTAGAGTAATCACTATTATGATGTAATAAAAATATATTCATTAGGAGGATTACAATGGAAGACTTACTACAAAAGATTCAAACGCTAGGCTTAAATCAATATGAAACGAAAGCATATGTTTCATTAGTTAAGCATGGAACTTCTAGTGCGTATCAAGTGAGCAAAAACTCCGGGGTACCCCGTGCACGTATATATGAAATATTAGATTCTCTCGAACAAAAAGGAATCGTTATGAGAGAAGAAGTTAATGAGGCGGTGGAGTATTCTCCTTTACCTGTAGATGTATTTTTAGAGACGATAAGAGAAAAATGGGAGAAGACTTATACATATGT
Organism: Bacillus cereus group sp. BfR-BA-01492; assembly: GCF_022662815.1. Classification (NCBI taxonomy): domain Bacteria; kingdom Bacillati; phylum Bacillota; class Bacilli; order Caryophanales; family Bacillaceae; genus Bacillus; species Bacillus cereus group sp. BfR-BA-01492. The sequence continues at coordinate 129,741 of NZ_JAKUEH010000006.1, read as the reverse complement.
AGAACAAGAGTTAAAAGTGTTCGAAAAAAAAGAGCCAGAGACGGATCCGAAAGTTACTACTTTAAAAGGAGAAGAAAATATATTAGCTTTTTGTAAGATTTTAATTCGAAGGGCAGAAAAAAAGATTATTATTTCAATATGGGATACGATGTATGAAAAATTATTAATAGAATTACAGAAAAAAGAGCCGGAATGTAGCGTGAAAGGGATAGTTTTTCAAGTTGAAAAGCCATTGCGAGGATTAGAAATGCATCGGAAAACAAGCTATGTTGAAAATATTGGAGAGCATAAATGGTTTATCATCTCAATTGATGGAAAAGAAATGGTATATGGCCATTCTATAGAAAAACGAGGACATGCTTTTTATACAGATGATCCAGTTCATGTCTATCTATTAGAGAACTACATATGGCATGATATTTTAGTGAATCGTTTAGTGAGAGAGGCAGATCAAAATATAGATTCTTGGATTGCTCCAGAAAGAGATCGTTTCTTTTCTCTATAAAAAATGAAGAATGTATCATGAGTATTTTTTACGAAAATGCTCATGATGCGCCTCATCTTTAGCTCATGTAGAGGGAGAGGGGGGAGTGTCAGTTAAACGAAAAGGTACTATGTTAAAAAAGATATAGTATTTCGAAATATTATATAGTTGATAAATTATTCGATTTTTGTCATGATGGGAGAGTGACTTGTAGAATGAACGTTTGGAATGAGATAGCAATTTGATAAGTTAAGTAATCCTTTTCAATTTATCTTGCAATCTTAAAAAGTTCACACAAAGTTCACACAAAATTCACGTCAATGTTTTACAATAAACGACGTGTGAAAAATAAAGCTCTTGTCAAAAAATGGAACTTAATGCGCATTCAATTTTAAGAATATTGTAGATTATTAAGTTCATTTTTTTAAAGAGGGTAGTAGGGAAAGGAAGTAAAAACAACTTATGAAGAAAGTAATTGCAGGTTTGGCAGCAGCATCTGTAGCTGGTGTAGCAGTTCCTGGAATGGACGCTGCTCATGCGCAAGTTACATCTGATGCGTTAAAGGAAATCAATGGACAAACTCAACAACAAACGACTGAAACAAACAAAGTATCTGAAACACCTTCTGAACTAAAATATACAGTAACAGCTGATGTATTGAATGTTCGTTCAGGTGCTGGTACAGAACATAACATTATTTCTAAGGTAACAGAAGGTCAAGTACTACAAGTAACTGGCGAAGAAAACGGTTGGTTTAAAGTAAATGTAAATGGTAAAGCAGGCTATGTAAGTGGCGATTTTGTAACAACTGGTGGAACAAAAGGTACTGCTGTTCAACAAGGAACAGGCAACTATACAGTGAATGTATCTTCACTTAATGTACGTACAGGCCCAAGTACATCTCATACTGTTTTAGGCTCTGTACATAAAGGAAAAGTAGTACAAGTTGTAGGTGAAGTGCAAGATTGGTTTAAGGTTAACTACAATGGTGGAACTGGATACGTAAGTAAAGACTTCGTAACAAAAGGCGGTACAGCTGTATCTAGCCAAACAGAGAAACCAGCTACGAACAATAGTGTGGCACTTCAAACTGGTGGAGCATATGTAGTAAATACAGGTGCTTTAAAAGTACGTACAGGTCCTGCTACATATAATGCTGTTATTGGTGGTGTAACAAGAGGTCAAGTGTTACAAGTAACTGGTGTAGAAAATGGTTGGTACAAAGTTAATCATAACGGAAGAACAGGTTATGTAAGTGCAGACTATGTAAAATTCGTAAAAGGTGGAGTAGCGAATACAAATACAGGTGCAAGTCAAGAAACAGCTCAAACACAAAAACCGAATGCACCAACAGGTGATACATCATCAGTTGCCGCATTTGCAAGATCTTTAAATGGCTCTCCATATAGAACAGCTGGAACAACACCTGCTGGTTTTGACTGCAGTGGCTTTATTTACTATGTATTAAAACAAACAGGGCATAGCGGTCCTCGTCAAACAGTTGCAGGTTACTGGAGCTCTAAGACAAAAACAAACAATCCACAACCAGGCGATTTAGTATACTTTGCAAATACTTATAAAGCTGGTCCTTCACACATGGGTGTTTATTTAGGAAACGGTCAATTCATTAGTGCAGAAACTGATGAAACTGGTGTAAGAATTAGTTCAGTAAATAATTCTTACTGGAGTAAGCATCTATTAGGTTATACAAAAGCATAATAAGAGATAATATCATTATGATAAAAAAGGCTTTCCGAGGAAACTTGGAAGGCCTTTTTCACTTTCATGATCTTGTAAAACTTTTGCGTATAAATCATGAAAATAGTTAGGGCGAAGTTTGCTTATTGGCATCCTGATTTGTTTATAAAGAGATACTTCTTTCAAGGAATGGGGATATTTATAATTTATCCCGCTATTTTAGGGAAGTAAGACTCCTACCTCCAGCTCATGTAGAAGTAAGTGGGAGTTCCATATATTTCTTCCGAATTACGAAGTATGAAAGATAGAAGAGGGAATTTAAGGCTTGTAAAAAGTAATAAATTGTTTATAGTTACTTATAAGTAACCTACGCACATCAAAGTGCATCATTGCATTTTTTATCATATGCATATAGAATTCATGATATGAAATAAGCAACATAGATTGAGGAGTGTTTTATTTGGCAGAATTATTACAAGGCAAAAATGCGTTAATTACAGGAGCAGGCCGCGGAATCGGTCGTGCTGTAGCAATCGCTTTAGCAAAAGAAGGTGTAAACGTTGGTCTATTAGCGCGTTCTAAAGAGAATTTAAAGGCCGTTGCAAAAGAAGTAGAAGCAGAAGGTGTAAAAGCTGTTATTGCTACTGCTGATGTATCTTCATATGAGGAAGTTACAACTGCTATTGAAACGTTAAAAGAAGGATTAGGTTCTATTGACATTTTAATTAATAATGCAGGTGTTTCTAAATTCGGTAAATTTTTAGAACTAGATGTAGCTGATTGGGAAAAAATAATTCAAGTTAACTTAATGGGTGTATATTATGTAACTCGTGCAGCTTTACCAAGCATGATCGAGCAACAATCTGGCGATATTATTAATATTTCTTCTACAGCAGGGCAAAAAGGTGCACCAGTAACAAGTGCATATAGTGCATCTAAATTTGGTGTTCTTGGTTTAACAGAATCATTAGCAATGGAAGTTCGTAAACATAATATTCGTGTCACAGCGTTAACACCAAGTACAGTAGCAACAGATATGGCAGTAGAATTAGGATTAACAGACGGTAACCCAGATAAAGTAATGCAAGCTGAAGATATTGCAGAATTTATCGTAGCGCAGTTGAAGTTAAATAAACGCACGTTTATTAAATCAGCAGGGCTTTGGTCCACTAATCCGTAAGAAGAAGAGAAAATATAAAATGAAAATGGGATTTCTATTCTGTAATGGAGTAGAGATCCCATTTCTATTTACGGATGATCATTTCTCTAACAAAGTACAGAGGAAAGGCATATAAAATGTTAGGGAGGTTTTTGATTATGTATGATGTATATCCATTTAAAATGATGAGCCCTTGTCAAGTAAATACTTCTTTGGGTAGTTATATGCCGTATGTAAATATACCGTATTATGAAAACTATTTTTATAGAATTTCTGATGTGATATATGCTACTACTCCTAATCACGTGCAAAGGAAAGAAAGAGAAAGGGGATCGTGGACGCCATTTTCGTGGGTTGAAAAATATGCGTATGCATTCTCCGGCCCTTACAATAAAGCGGAGGTAGCACTTACATTTGATGATGGACCAGATTTAATATTTACACCACAAATATTAGATACGTTAAAAAAATATAATGTGAAAGCTACTTTTTTTCTTCTTGGTGAAAATGCAGAAAGGTATCCTGATATAGTAAAACGCATCACCGATGAAGAACATATAATTGGTAACCATACGTATAATCATCCGAATTTAGCGAAAGTGAATGAGAAAGAGTATCATAATCAAATTATAAAAACAGAAGAAATACTGAACCGTTTAGCTGGATATGTTCCTAAATTTGTTCGCCCACCTTATGGAGAAATCCTTGAAAACCAATTAAAGTGGGCGACAGAACAAAATTTTATGATTGTACAGTGGAGTGTTGATACAGTTGATTGGAAAGGAGTAAGCGCAGAAAATATTACCAATCATGTGTTGGGAAATACATTTCCAGGTAGTGTAATACTTCAGCATTCGACACCAGGTGGAAAATTACAAGGATCTGTAGAGGCGCTAGACCGAATCATTCCTGAATTAAAGATGAAAGGAACACGTTTTGTAACACTTCCAAGTATGTTCGGTACATCGAAACAAAGAAAGTAAATATATGATGGAGATGATATATGAATTAACTTGTTTGTAGCAAATCTTGTCCATTTTTTATAACAAATTCATAGTATGTCAGATTATATGGGTAAATATCTTTAAATGTAATTGTAATCGGTGTATTGTTTAAACTAGAAATAGTCGTTATGGATGAAATTTCTTTTTTTAATAGTTGTAGCAAAGAAGTTGTATCTACTTTCATCACGTCATCTACTTCTTCATTTGGTGAAAATGGAGGTGTTTGCGTGACATGATGAAAATACATATGGCACAATTCACGATCAATAAAATGAGGGATTTCATAGTCTATTTTGTAGATTCCTTTATATATTAAATCAGTTGTCTGCAAGGAAAGTCCTACTTCTTCGTTTATTTCACGAAGACCTCCCATTGTTACCTCTTCATTGTGCATAATGTGTCCTGCTGATGTAATATCCCACTTGCCAGGAAAATCTTTTTTGTTTTTAGAGCGTAATTGAAAATATAAAAACATATCTTTCTCGTTTTTTTCTACAAACCAGCAATGAAATGTTTCATGCCAGTCGCCGTCGCGATGTACGTCATCTCGAAGCTTCTTGCCGATTTTTTCTCCGTGCATATTAAATATCGATAACCATTCTGCCATTTTAATTCCCCTTTCTATATATTTTATTATACAATAATCGTATGAAATTTTGAAAAATAAAGAAAATAGGAGGGGTTTGAGTGAAAGGAGAAGAGAAAGAAATAAAGTCATTTATTTTAACAGAGAAGGAATTACGTCAAATATTAGGGCAACCAAGTGAACGAGCGTTGAAAAAAGTTATTTCATCGCTTGACCATCATTGTCTAGATTTTCTTTCTAAATCCCCATTTTTAGTATTATCGACTGCAAATCAATTTGGAGAGTGTGATGCTTCACCAAGAGGAGATGCACCTGGATTTGTATATGTTGTAAATGAAAATAAAATTATTATTCCAGAAAGGCCAGGGAATCGTCGTATAGATTCTATATTGAATATTATTTCCAATCCACAAGTAGGATTAATCTTTTTTATTCCTGGGCTTGGGGAGTCATTAAGAATAAATGGCCGTGCATCTATTACGAACGATGAAGCCATTTTAAAAGAAATGAAAGCAAATGGCCGTACTCCTTTACTTGGTATTGTTGTTGAGGTAGAGGAGTGCTATGTTCATTGTGCAAAAGCATTTATACGTTCAAAAATATGGGATACAGAATCGTGGCTAGAGAAAAAAGAGTTACCTTCAGCTGCAAAAATGTTAAAGGAGCATGCGAAAGTAAATGCTTCAGAAGAAGAAGTTGCATATTCTTTAGAAGAGAGTTATACAAAAAGATTATATTAAAAGATGGTTTTTTATTATTTTGAAATATAATTTTGAAAATAGGAAAAAGAAAATCTCCTTATCGAAGAAAATATAGTTCACTATGTGCAATTCTATTTTTATAAGGAGTGCTGTAAGCAGAAATGGGATGTTTTGGTGATAAGAAATTATTATTTTAAAATATAATAATGAAAAAATTTATTAAAAATATGTGGAAATAGGGTTGCTTTTTTAAATTTTCGTAATTATAATAAATTAACAAATAAACATGAACGAAAAAGTAATGATAAGGACACGAGATGATTTTTACGGTTTGCAGAGAGGGAAGTCTAAGGCTGTGAGCTTCCTAACACGAGAAATGATCTTACCACCTTTGAACTTCAATAGTGAACGAGAAATCTAGTAATTATTGGCGGTCTCAGCCGTTATCTGAACTTGAGCAATCTAGAAGGAAAGCGTATCTAGATTGGAACAAGGGTGGAACCACGAAAACACATTCGTCCCTTTATTAGGGATGAGTGTGTTTTTTTTTGTGAATTAAACAGATTGAAAAGAAATAATAATCAAAAAAATGTATTGATTTTGTTTTGTATGTGCGTATAATGAGTTAACAAATAAATATGAATCGAAAAGTAATGATAAGGATACGAGATGATTTTTACGGTTTGCAGAGAGGGAAGTCTAAGGCTGTGAGCTTCCTAACACGAGAAATGATCTTACCACCTTTGAACTTCAATAGTGAACGAGAAATCTAGTAATTATTGGCGGTCTCAGCCGTTATCTGAACTTGAGCAATCTAGAAGGAAAGCGTATCTAGATTGGAACAAGGGTGGAACCACGAAAACACATTCGTCCCTTTACTAGGGATGAATGTGTTTTTTTATAACTTTGAAAGGGGGTGCTGTAGATGACGGTTATATGTACGGAAGGAACCGCTAGCACGTATAGAAAGCAAATAAGGAAAGATCAGACTGTTTATTTTTAAATTTGAGAGGAGTTTGAAAGATGAATCGTGTTGTACATGTTGGAGTATTAGGACTAGGAACTGTTGGAAGTGGCGTCGTTCAAATTTTACAGGAACATGGTAAGAAGATTGGTCTTGAGACAGGGTGTGAAGTGAAGGTGAAAACAGTTATTGTGCGTGATTTAGAAAAAGAACGAGATGTGTCTATAGAGGGAATGGTTGTTACGAGAGAGGCCGAAGAACTTTTACATGATCCAGATATTGATATTGTTGTAGAAGTGATGGGCGGGATTCAAGAAGCGAAAGAGTATATTGTAAAAGCGTTGCAACATAAGAAGCATGTTGTAACTGCTAATAAAGATTTGATGGCTGTACATGGCGCAGAATTACTACAACTTGCAAACGAGAATCATTGTGAGTTGCTTTATGAAGCGAGTGTAGCGGGTGGAATTCCAATATTAAGAGGACTTGCCGACGGATTAGCTTCAGATCATATTAAAAAAATGATGGGAATTGTGAATGGAACAACAAATTATATTTTAACAAAGATGAGCCAAAATGGCTGGTCTTATGAAGAAGCGTTGCAAGAAGCAAAGAGATTAGGGTTTGCAGAATCAGATCCTACAGCAGATGTAGATGGGCTGGATGCAGCAAGAAAAGTAGCTATTCTTGCTAATTTAGGATTTTCAATGAATGTGTCTTTAGATGATGTCTACGTTCGCGGTATTCGGAATATTGAAAAAGAAGATTTGGAAATGGCAGAAAAACTAGGGTTTACAATGAAACTGATTGGAAAAGCAGAAAAAGAAGGTTCAGCCATTCATTTAAGCGTTGCACCTACTTTATTACCGAGCAAACACCCTCTGTCAAGTGTAAATAATGAGTTCAATGCTGTATATGTACATGGCCATGCAGTTGGAGAAGTCATGTTTTACGGACCAGGTGCAGGCAAGTTACCGACAGGGTCTGCTGTAGTAAGTGATATTGTTGCCATTGTTAAAAAGATGAACCAAGAGGTGCAAAATCAAGATGTATGTAAAGAAATTGAGCCTTATGAATTAAAACAAGATAAAGATATTGTTTCAAAATATTTCTTGCGTATTGTATTACGTGACGAACCAGGGATGTTTCAAAAAGTAACGGAATGTTTCGTAAATTGTTCTGTTAGTTTAGAAGAAATTATACAATTACCAATAAATAAAGAATTTGCAGACATTGTAATTGTAACGCATCAAACTTCCAAATATCAATTTTCACAAGTTTTACAGTTATTAGAGGATGTAGCAAATGAAATAAAAAGTTACTACAGTATTGAGGAGGAAAAACAATATGTATAAAGGGTTATTAAAACAATATGCTTCTTATTTACCTGTGAGCGACAATACACCAGAGGTTAGTTTGATGGAGGGAAATACACCGCTTATTCCGCTTGGAAATATCTCTGGAAAATTAGGGATCTGTTTATACGGAAAATATGAAGGAGCGAATCCAACCGGTTCATTTAAAGATCGCGGTATGGTAATGGCAGTTGCAAAAGCAAAAGAGGCGGGCTCAAAAGCCATTATTTGTGCTTCGACAGGGAATACTTCGGCATCCGCAGCAGCATATGCGGCTCGCCTTGGAATGAAATGTATTATTGTTATACCGGAAGGGAAAATTGCCCATGGAAAGTTAGCACAGGCGGTTGCGTATGGGGCAGAAATTATTTCGATAGAAGGAAATTTTGATGATGCGCTGCGAGCAGTACGACAAATCGCAGCTGAAGAGCCTATTACACTAGTAAACTCTGTTAATCCGTATCGGATTGAAGGTCAGAAAACAGCTGCGTTTGAAATTTGTGATCAGTTGCAAAAAGCGCCAGATGTTCTTGCTATTCCAGTTGGAAATGCCGGGAATATTACTGCGTATTGGAAAGGATTTTGTGAATATGAGAAAGAAAAAGGATATAAAAAACCAAGAATTCATGGGTTTGAAGCGGAAGGTGCAGCTGCGATTGTAAAAGGTCATGTCATTGATGCGCCAGAAACAATTGCAACTGCAATTCGGATTGGTAATCCTGCAAGCTGGCATTATGCAGTGGAGGCTGCCAAACAGTCGAATGGTGAAATTGATATGGTATCGGATGAAGAGATTGTAAAGGCTTATCAATTGCTAGCGAGAACAGAAGGAGTATTTGCTGAACCAGGTTCCAACGCTTCTTTAGCGGGTATCATCAAGCATGTTCAATTAGGAAAAATTCGTCAAGGAGAGACAGTTGTCGCTGTATTAACAGGAAATGGGTTGAAAGACCCGGATATTGCAATCTCCTCGAATCCATTACAAATTACAAGTATCTCAAATGATTTAGAACAAATGAAAGGTCATATTAAGGGAGTGATCATTTCGTGATACCATTTAAAATTCGTGTTCCAGCGAGTACAGCAAATGTAGGCCCTGGTTTTGATTCTGTAGGAATGGCACTATCCTTATATCTAGAAGTGATTGTGAAGGAAGAATCACCGCATTGGCATGTTATCCATCCATTTGATCGATCTGTTCCAAACGATGATAGAAATTTAATTATAAGTACTGCCCTTCAAGTATGTCCATCGTTACCTTCTCATATAATAGAAGTTATGAGTAATATTCCACTTACAAGAGGATTAGGAAGCAGTGCATCTGCTATTGTTGCTGGAATTGAACTTGCTAATCAGCTAGGAGCGTTACACTTAACAACAGACGAAAAAATTCTTCTTGCTACAAGGTTTGAGGGGCACCCGGATAATGTAGCAGCTTCTATTTTAGGAGGAACAGTCATCGGTGCAATAAATGAGGGACATGTATCCGTTGTTCGGATTGAAAGTAAAGAATTAGGAGTTATTTCTGTAATACCAGATGAAGAACTAAATACCAATGAAAGCCGTTCCGTGCTACCTGAAACATTTTCATTTCATCATGCTGTTCATGCTAGCTCGATTAGTAACGTATTAGTGGCAGCATTATGTGAAAAGAAATGGGAAATAGTTGGTGAAATGATGGGAAGAGATCCATTTCATGAGCCGTATCGCTTGCAACTGGTTCCTCTTCTACCTTCTGTTCGTGCATATGCGAAGCGATTTGGAGCATATGGAACAGCACTAAGTGGTGCGGGCCCATCTCTCTTCATTTTAACTCCATATGAAAATCGTCAGGAGATTGCTGAACAGTTAATGAAAGTATTTCCAAAGATAGAGGTGTGTGAACTGGAGATTGATCACGAGGGAGTAGTTGTAAATACGGACATATCAGTGAACAGGTAAGTAGCATGAAATATGTTAAAAAAGAAAAATCGTGAGGAGAGAAAGCTGGCCGTGTACTAGCTTTCTTTTTTGTTATTGCATTTTTAATAAACGCTTTGTATATGTATGTGTGGAGATATAGAAACAGGGAATGTGAAAAAATAAAGATATTCTGTTACATATTATAAAGTATGATGAGAAGGTTCTAACTTATATGATTATGTATGAATCGATAAGGGTTTTATGATTGTGAATTTTTAGAAGTAGTATTTCTTACCTTGTCAAAAGAAAATACGAGAGTATAATGTGAACTGGAATATATATTCGTTTTGCATTTTTTGAAGTGAAACCTTACAAAAATGTAAGGTGAATGAAATGAAATTCAATAGGAAGTTTACTATACATGAAGTATACTAAGAAAAGAGAAAGAGAGGAGAATGAACATGAGCTCTGAATTAGAACATAATACAAGAAGTAGACAGAGACGTTCTAAAAGAAAATCATTTAAATGGTTCATTTTAATTCCATTGTTTTTGCTTCTTTTTGGAGGCATTGGATATGGTTCTTTTCTATATAATAAAGCGAAAGCAGTTGTAAATGAAGCATATGCACAAATTGATAAATCAGTGAAACGGGATAAGGAAGTTGAACCATTAAAGGATAATATTTCAATTTTAATTATGGGTGTAGATGGTAGTGACATAAGAAAAGGTCAATATGGAGAAGCAGTTCGTACTGATGCGCTTTTATTAGCTACTATTAATAAAGATAATAAATCTGTGAAATTAGTAAGTATTCCACGTGATTCACGCGTATATATTCCATCAAGAAAGAAATTAGATAAAATTACACATGCTCATGTATTTGGTGGTGTTGAAAGTACAAGAAATACTGTTGAACGATTTTTAGATGTTCCAGTGGATTATTATGTGAAATTTAATTTTGATTCGTTTGTGAAAATTGTTGATTCGCTTGGAGGCATTGATGTGGATGTACCTGTAACGTTTACGGAACAAGACAGTAAAGATCAAGCAGGTATGATTCATTTAGAAAAAGGGTATCAACATTTAAATGGGGAACAAGCTCTTGCATTAGCGAGAACACGTAAAATTGATAGTGATGCAATGCGTGGTCAAAGACAGCAACTTGTCATTGAAGCTATTGCGAAAAAAGCATTGTCAGCTCAATCTATTAGTAAAATGAGTTCATTATTAGATGCAATTGATAATAATATGAAAACGAATTTAACATTTGATGATATGCTTTCGATTGCAAAAAATATGGCTGGTTCCAATTTGCAAATGGACAAAATACAAGTAGAAGGTACAGATAAACGGATTCGTGGAATTTATTATTATATTCCAAATGAGAACAATGTGAAAGAAATTTCGAAAACATTAAATGAGCACCTAGGCATTGCATCAAATTAACTCAAAATGAGATGAAAAGGGTGGCATTTGCCATCCTTTTTGTATCGGATTCATAACGGTGTATGGTTCTCCTTAGGATTCAGAGAGAAATAAGAAAGATAGATGCGAGTAGAGTTGCACATGAAAATCTAATGAGTGATTATGAAAAATTGTAGTTCTATATGAGGTATAATATGTTGAGAGTACAAAAAAAATCGGTATAACAATTCCGCTAAAATTTATCCCATATTTGTCTTTTTATCGTTACAATCAAATAAATACGTGTATAATTACATTGTGTAATTTATATATAAAATTAATAGAGAGAGGGAATAATAGAATGGAGAATGCTTTAAAAGCAAAACGTATTGTCGTTATAATGGTAGCGATTATTGCAATTGCAGTCGGCTATTTCATGTTTCAATCTATTACTTCGCCAGCGACAGCTGTAGCTAAGCAAGAGAATCCGGTGCAGTTAGCAAGTGAACAAGTGAAAGTTGAACTTAAAAAAACAGCGCCAAGTAAATTCAATGGTCAAGTGAGAAAGGTAGCATATCTTACTTTCGATGATGGACCAGGAAAATATACGGCAGAATTGCTAAAGATTTTGAAACAAAATGATGCGAAAGCTACATTCTTCTTAATTGGTGCAAATGTAAAACAATATCCTGATTTAGTAAAGCGTGAACAGGCAGAAGGTCATTATGTAGGTATGCATAGTATGACACATAACTTTAAAAAGTTATATACAAGTGGTGAATACGTAAATGAAATGAAAGAGGATCAAAGCTTAATAGCAAATATTATTGGGCAATCCCCTAAGTTAACACGTCCACCGTATGGATCAATGCCAGGATTAAATGAAGCGCTTCGCAACAAAGTGGTTGAAGGTGACCTAAAAGTATGGGATTGGACAATTGACTCTTTAGACTGGAAATATAACAAGATGCCAGTCGATGCAGCAGCAGCTAAAATTGTGCAAAATGTACTTGCTGGCGCGACAAATGATCAAGAAGTGATTTTAATGCATGATATTCATCCGCAATCTGTTGCGGCTGTTCCAGCAATTATAAAAGGCTTAAAAGAAAAAGGGTATGAATTTGAAGCGTATCATGAAGAAAGTCACTTCTCGGTGAATTTTTGGCATGATAACCGTATTTGATGGAGGAATGGAAAGTGAGTTATAGAAAAGTAGCACTTGTTGGAGCATTATCAGTAGGATTATTATCAGGTTGTTTTGGTGAGAAGCTAGAAGAAAACATTTATGTTGCTTTTGAAAACGCAGCAAAGCAAGAGAAGGAACTATCTAGTGATGTGAAAAAACTAGAAAAGTTAGAGAAGCAAGGCCAAGAATTATATGCTCAAATTATGAAAGAAGGAAAAGAGCATAATGAAGTGGTTATTCAAAAAGTTGACCAAGCGGTTGCAAATGTAGATGAACGAGAAAAAATAGTTGCAAATGAAAAAGATTTGCTTGAAAAAGCGCAAAAAGAGATAAAATCTGTTCCAGGTAATGCAGATAAAATTGAAGATAAAAAAATTCAAAAACAGGCAAAAAAAGTAAATGAAGCTTATAAAAACCGTTATGAATCTTTCAAAAAGATGAATGAAAGTTATAAGCAGTCATTGACAATTGAAAAAGAATTATATGAGAAATTGAAAGTAAAAGAAACAAAATTAAAAGAAATTGGCGAAAAAGTAAAAGCTTTTAATACATTGAATGAAGAAATTCAAAAAGAGAAAGAGAAATTTAATCAATATACAAAAGAATATAATGAAGGAAAATTAGCCTTTTATAAAAATGCCAATATTAAGATAAAAGAGGAAAAGAAAGATAAATAATGAAAAAAGTCGAAAAAATATATACATGTTTTTTCGACTTTTTTCGTTTCATTTATAGAAAAGACTGGAATTCATACTATAAAAGAGTTATAGTTTATAATTTAGAGAAAGATGATGGTTAACATATAAAATGATGAGCATCATATAAGTAAGGAGAATGAAATATGTCATATGAATTTTTACTGAAATTAGGCTTAGCACTTTTTTTAGGGTTATTTATTGGAGTTGACAGGCAGCTAAAGAATAAGCCGCTTGGTGTAAAAACAAGTATGGTTATTTCGGTAGCAAGTTGTTTAATTACAATGGTTTCAATTGAATCAGTAAATGTATATTCTTCGCCAGGACACACTAATATGGATCCAATGCGCTTAGCAGCCCAAATTGTAAGTGGTGTTGGTTTCTTAGGGGCAGGGGTCATTTTACGAAGAAATAATGATGTGATTTCTGGGTTAACTACAGCCTCTATGGTATGGGCAGCATCGGCTTTAGGGATTGCAATTGGAGCTGGTTTTTATATACAAGCGACAGTAGCTATGGTTTTAATTATATTAGCAATTAATGTATTGCCGCAACTTGTTAAAATTGCTGGCCCTTATTCGTTAAGACAAAAAGACTTATCTATAAAAATTATTGTAAATGAACATAGAGAGTTAGATGGGATTTTTAAGCAAATAAAAAATTTAAATATGCAAGTGAAACGAGTTAAAATAAAAGACATTGAGAATGGTACATCACAAAAATTAGAAATGGTGATATTGGTACCGGAGGATTTATATACAACAGAGTTATATAGCACTTTAAAAGAAATTGATCATATCGTTTCAGTTGAAGTGGAAAGTAGATAGGAAGAGTAAAGAAGGGTGATGAATTTCATCCTTTTTTTATTTGTAACAATTTTTGTACTGCGTTACCGGTCGATAAGATCTTCATTTAGAGCTTAGAGAAAATGAAAGAAGTTGTATAAATAGGATTATGAAGAGTTACTGTCGAAAATAAATGATATAGAAAAATGGATGGGGCTTGCAATCATTTATTTTTTATACACGAAATCGTTATAAAGACAAAAGGTGGGAAAGAAATGCAAATAAAGGTTAGAACAGCACGAAAAGAAGATATTCCTAGTATAGCAAAAGTACACGTTGATAGTTGGAAAACAACATATAGTGGATTGTTGCCTAAGGAGATTTTAGAGAATATGACATATAAGCATCGAGAAAAACAGTGGGAAAATATTTTAAACAAAATATTTCTAAACAATATCGATATGTTGCAGAAACAACTGAAGGGGAAATTGTAGGATTCATCGATGGAGGAATAGAAAGAACTGGAAACTATAATTGTGATGGTGAATTATATGCAATTTATTTAATAAAAGAATATCAAGGACATAAAATTGGACAACGATTATTTCAAACAATGATTTCCGAATTCATTAAACATGACGTACATTCCGTACTAGTGTGGGTTGTAGCAAATAATCCTTCAAAACTTTTTTATGAAAAATTTAAGCCAGAGCGCGTGGATACAAAATTGATAGAGGAATGGGGTGTAGAAGAGGCGGCATATTGTTGGAGGAATATTAGAGATCTTTATGAAAATTTAACTTTATTGTAAGAAAATCTATTTTTAACTTTTTGATTGTATGTAGTTCAAATTTTTATGTTTGTATATGAATTGATTCTAAATGGTAAAAAATGCTGAAAATAATGTGAATAAAAAATCTTGATTCTTTGCATTTTAATATATAAAGGAGGTGACGGTAATGGCTAGAAATCGTAATTCTAATCAATTAGTTTCAAATGGAGCTCAAGCAGCTCTTGATCAAATGAAATATGAAATTGCACAAGAATTTGGCGTACAACTTGGAGCTGATACTTCTTCACGTGCAAATGGTTCTGTAGGTGGTGAAATTACAAAACGTCTTGTAGCTATGGCAGAACAGCAACTTGGTGGAGGATACAATCGCTAAAAGTGGAGCGTCAAAGGAGAAAGGAAGAAATCTTCCTTTCTTTTTTTGGGATGTAAGACATACAATTTCCATTAAATGGTATGGATATCTTAGTATAAGAATTGGCAGAATAGGAGTAATGCTAAATGGTTATCCAATTTCTTTTGTTATGTACGTTAAAAGTAAATAAGGTATAATACCCCTGATAAAAGCTTTTTTATCAGGGGTATTATATGGAAAGAAGACTTTACATTTAGAAGTAGCGAAAAGATGAGCTGTTTTACCATATAAAGAGAAACGCCCCATATAATAATTCTCGAAACTTTATTTTTCCTGATGAATCCATTCGTTTTAATAGTCTCCCCGCAAGAGCGAGCCCGATAAACCAAACCCAATAAATAAAAATGGAAAAATTTATTTTTCTGTCCCTTCATATTGAATGGAGTTTGTTCCTATCACACCGATTGTAGCCAAAATGGCATGTGGGTTAAATAGCGAAAAAGATTTATTTTTTTAGGAAATTGCTTGTTTGTTATGTAACGCTTTTAGGTTGCCGCTTTTCTAAATAATCTATCCCATATACAATAAAAGATATAAAGGGGTGTTGTTAGCCAAGAGAAGGTCGGCAGTATAATACATACTCCTTATAGGAAGAAGCTTATATATTAATAAAGGAGAAAAGTATGAAACAATTTGTTATTTGTCAAGTAATTGCCGGGACAAAATATTTAGCAGCGTATGCAGAGACAAAGCAAGAGGCAATTGAAAAAGCGGAGCTATTAGGATTGAAAACAGGAGAGCGATATGTAGTAATTCCAGCTAAAGAAGCAGAAGGATTGGAATACCCTTAATTTAGAAGTGATAGCAGGATGCTTTATTGAAAAAATAGTTGATTGTAAATAAGCCTAATATAATGAGTGTGTATTAGGCTTATTAACATGAACAAAGATTATAAATCTAATTTGTTTTGTGAATGATATGTTTTTCTTTTTTGATTTTCCCTTCGATATTGGTTAATGTATCTTTTAAAGTTCCAAGTTTGTAAAAACGTAGTGGCAGCATCGAATCCAGATTGATACAGCCAGTCTTTTTCAGCGATAGTTAATTGAAAGTTCGTACTTGTAATCATGCCGGTTGGAATTTTAATTGTTCTTGCTTTTGCTTCTTTATCTAAATGGCGTAAATCATGAGCCTGCATCATTGTTTTAAATAGTCCTTTGAACATGGAAAGGGGTTCTTTGTAATGAACGGGTTCTGCTTGAATTTCATCTTTTACAAAGTGAAATCCAAAGGTAGGCCAGCGAGGAAGCGTTGGTGAATCGAAAATCCAAATCGGATAATTGCTTAAAATCCCGCCATCCACCATGTAACAAGGTTTTTTCCATTTTGGTGTTTTCCACTTTATAGGCTCGAAAAAGAAAGGGATGGTTCCGCTCATTCTGACCGCTTTCGCAATTGGAAAACGATAATTTGGAAAGCCATAGTTTGGTAGATCATCAGGAAAGATAACCATTTTCCCGTTGCTTATATCTGAAGCGATAATTTTTAAATTTTTCAGATTAGATAAATCGCTAAAAAAATAAATCCCTTTTTTACGTAATAAATCGTCTAACCATTCTTCTAAAAAAATATTGGAGTAAATTCCTAATCGAGTCCATGCACTTAACCCTTTTCCGATAATTGGGATTTTATCAAGTAACGTTTTTTTTGTAAATTGATAATAATCTAAAGTACTTATAATATCTTTTAATTCTGTACAGGAGTAACCAGCTGCTAGCAGAGCGGCGATAATGGCACCTGCTGACGTGCCAGCAACACGTTCGAAATAGTAGCCGCGCTCATTCAATGCGCAAATGGCACCTACATGTGCGATTCCACGAACCCCTCCACCTTCAAACACACCATCAATTTTCATGAAAAAATAATTCCTTTCCATGTAAAGATTTGGGGTAGCAAAAAAGCACGTGCTTTACGTGCTTTTTTACAATAGTTTTTGCAAATTACTTAGCAACCAACGAAGCCGCCCCAACAGCTAGCTCCAATGATGATTAGAAGGATAAATAAAACGATTAATAAAGCGAAGCCGCCATATCCGCAACCATAGCCACCGCCATATCCGTAACCCATGTGGAAAGCCTCCTTTTAAAAATCAAAATAAATAAACGTCTCTTAGAGAAATGATGAGGTGTCGTGTTTGTAGGAACACTGTATACTATGCTTTGGAAAACTTGTTCGCGTATAGGAGGCAAGCCCGTTTTTTATGACATGTTATTTTTGAAGATGAATTTACTACGATATATGTGCTATGATACGAATAAGTACACGACTTAAGGAGAATTTATGAAGACGAAAATTGAATCATTAATTGAAAAGTATGAATTAACGCATTTAAAACAGGAATTAATGGATACGATATTTCCTTGTATAAAAGTAGTACCGAAACAAAAAGATAAGTTGGAAATTGGGCAGTCTAAAATGGGAGGAGTTCCAGACGTACCTGTTTCATTTGAATATCCAACTTATAAAGGAGAGCCGTTGCAATTTATTGCACAGTTTCATGTAACAGATTTAAAAAATATAGATTTCAAGTATAATCTACCTCAAACAGGAATGCTCTATTTCTTTCGTTATGAAAATCATTTTATGGAAGAGGGAGATTTCCAAGGAGCGGGACGTGTCCTTTATTATGATGTTTCAGTTGATCAACTGAAAAGAATGGAGCATATAGAAGAGCGATTTACACAATGTGAAATATCATTTGAATCGACCTATAAGTTACCGGAGTTATTTATTGAAGATGAAGGGGATTCCGATCGATTTTTACAGCTACTTGAAGAATTAATTCCAGATCATTATGATAATCATCAAGTGTTTGGTGAACCTTTCTCTGTACAAAATGATGTCCTTCAAGAAGCTGGAGAGTATATTGGGGTAAACCGACATGATATGGTCCTTTTATTCCAAGTAGATTCGGATTACAACAATTGTAATATGATGTGGGGAGATTTAGGAATGCTCTATTTCTGCATTGGAAATGAAGATTTAAAACATCGTCGTTTTGAAAATGCGTGTTGCATATTACAAACATGTTAGTTAAAAAAGCAGTAGTTTACTTTGTTAAAGTATACTATTGCTTTTTTATTTTCATGAAGCATTGAGGGAACTCTTTTTGATAATATTAAAATAGCAATTAATAAATATGCATAATCTCATATTTTATTTTTCGTAAACTATTGTATACTCTATAAATATATGAAAGATTTGTTGTATATTTTTACATGAGGAGGATTAGCAAAAATGAAAAAGACAAATAAATATATAACAGCTGCTGCACTTTGTTCAACAATTATGATTGGTGGTTTACAAGCCCCTTCGATATCTTATGCAGCATCAAATCAATCCATTGTAGCTCCATCAGCAGAGGTCAAGTTGTTGGAAGATTTTAAAAGAGAGTTAAAACAGAAGATTGATCATCAAGAAGAAAATATTACATTAAAATATAATACGAAAGAAAGCGATGCTCGATCTGTAATGAATATGCTTTATCAAGAATATAATAAAATAGTAGATGCAGATGAGTATGTAAAATACAATATTGCAAGTACAAGATACTCTATACGTGGATTACCAGGAAATTATACGTTTACATTACATATCTCTTATCGTGAGTCAAAGGAACAAACACAATATGTAAAGACGCAAGCAAAAGCAATTGTTAACACAATTATTAAGGCTGGCATGGATGAACATGAAAAGGTGAAAGCGATTCATGATTATGTGGTGAAACATGTTTCTTATGATACTTCTTATCAAGCATATACAGCATATGAAGCTTTAGTAAATCGTTCAGCTGTTTGCCAAGGATATACACTATTAACGTATCAACTCATGCAGCAAGCGGGTATTCAAACACGTTTTGTCACTGGCAAAGGAAACGGACAAGCTCATGCCTGGAATTTAGTAAAGATTGAGGGGAAATGGTATCATTTAGATACTACGTTTGATGATCCAGTTCCTGATAAAGAAGGACGCGTAACATACTCATATTATAATATGACAGATGAGCAAATGAGCAAAGATCATGAATGGGATCGTAGCAAGTATCCAGCAGCAACTACAAACTACTATAATGAATTAACAAATAAAATAAAAGCAGGTAGTGCAAAAACGGCTGTATATAATCAAATGCTAAAAGATACGAATTTAGTGTATTTATCTACACAATACGGGGCTAATAATTATAATGAATTAAAGCAAAAATTACAGAAAGAATTTGCAGCGAAGCCTCAAAAAGTAGAACTGCGCTATAAACAATCAATGGATGGAACAATGCAAGATATTAACCGAGCATTAAATGAAATTTCCTGGCCGAAAGGTGCAAAGCACGTTTCTTATCAAGTTGCGCCATATAGTGCGATGGCGGGATATTCATTAGCAACCATTACATTTACATATTAATGAACGAAGAGCATCTAAAAAGGTGCTCTTTTTATCCTGTTATTTAAGGGGGAGTAAGACTCCTATCTTAAGATTTCGGAGAAAAGTAAGGGGGATAGGTGGGAGCCTCACTGCCCGTAACAGCCCGATTGGTGAGGAAAAGCGTATGAATACATTTACAGTTCTTTCTGTTATTTCATCAACAACATAATCTTTTAGAAAAGAAAATAGGAGCATTTCGATAAAAAACGAAGCTAAATCATATTAGCTTCGTTTTTTAGAATACTTATTTCCACCAATCATCAAACATAGATGCAGGTACTTGTCTTTTATGTTCACTTGCAAGATAACGCTTTTCAATTTTTTCTGCTACATCTTGAGGAACTGCTTTTCCCTCTAAGTAATCATCCAATTGATCATACGTAATTCCTAATTCTGTTTCATCAGCTTGACCTGGTTTTTCATCTAATAAGTCTGCTGTCGGCATTTTTAAGTAAAGTCGTTTGTCAGCTTCTAATTCTTGTAGTAAAGCACGACCTTGACGTTTTGTTAAGCCTGTTAGCGGTAAAAGATCCGCCCCTCCGTCACCATATTTTGTGAAGAAGCCGGTAACAGCCTCAGCTGCATGATCTGTTCCAATTACAAGCAAACCTTGTTGACCACCAATTGCGTATTGTGTCACCATACGGATACGAGCTTTTACATTGCCTTTATTAAAGTCTGTTAGTGATTCTCCTAATAAGTCTTTATATTGATTTGAAAATGCATCAACAGCTGGAGCGATATCAAAAGAAACAGAGTGATCTGGTTTAATAAATTGAAGGGCAAGTTGTGCATCATCCTCATCTTTTTGCACTTTATATGGAAGGCGTACAGCGATAAACTTTGCACTTCCTCCTTCGTTACGAATTTCTTCTACTGCAAGCTGTGCTAATCGACCTGCTAGTGTCGAATCTTGACCACCACTAATACCAAGTACGAACCCTTTTGCACCTGTTTTTCTCATATAATCTTTTAAGAAATCAATTCGTTTTCGAATTTCTGTTTTTGGATCAATTACAGATTGAACATGTAATGTTTTCATAATTTGCTCTTGTAAAGTCATGATATATCCTCCTATGATCGATAAATTGTTATGTATAAATTCAATTCATATGTCTCCACTCTTATTATTTAGTAAAACTGCCGAATATACAATAGGACAATGTATGAATAGGAATGTAGCTATTATAAATAAACTCTTTGATTTAATCAATTTTTCTGCAACCTTTCAACAATGTAATGTTTTTGTCATTTGAATCGATGGAATTCAATTCTTTGCTTTATGTATGATAGCAGTATAGTAATCGAAAGGGCGGAGAAATAAGATGAACATTAGGGAATTAGCATTTCGAAATGTAACACGTAATAGAAGGACCTACTCGGCTTATTTTTTAAGTAGTGCATTTGCTATTATGGCTTTTTTTGTTTATTCATTTTTTGCATTTCATCCTGCACTAAGCGCTAGCCAATTAGGGGAATATGTATTTTTCAGTATGTCATTTGCACAATTTATTATTTATGTTTTTACATTTTTCTTTATCTTGTACTCTATGGGAATGTTTTTGAAAACGAGAAAACGAGAATTAGGAATATTGATGATGCTCGGTATGACGAAGTTTGAATTAAGACGACTTATCTTTTTTGAAAATGTTATGCTTGGGATTGCCGCGATTATTACCGGTATTCTTTGCGGAATGCTATTTTCAGGTTTGCTTATTTTCGTAGCGCCGCTATTACTTAAGTTAGACTTGTCCTTGTCATATTATGTACCAATACAGGCTATTGGTGTAACAAGTTTGATGTTTTTCATTTTATTTATTATTATTTCATTTTTTAGTGCTGGGTTGATTCGTAAAAATCAAATTATGAAGTTATTTAGAGGTTCGGTAAAAGCGAAACCCGAACCGAAAGCGTCTATCATTGCTTCATTTTTAGCCATATTGTTACTTAGTGTAGGATATATAGGGGCGTTATCTTCACATGGAGCTATGGTTTTTATTATGTTAGTTCCTGTTACGACGGTTGTTACAATTGGTACATATTTTATGTATAAGCAGCTGAGTGTATTCATAATCCGAAGATGTAAGAAGAACAAACGTTTATATTGGACACGAACAAACATCATAACGCTTTCAGATTTAGCATATCGGATGAGAGATAATGCGCGCATGTTTTTTATTGTTACAATTATTTCGACTGTAGCTTTCTCGGCGATTGGTACTTTAGTTGGTTTTACTTCTATGACTAGAGAAATGATGGAAAAACCAATTGCCTTTCAATATCATTCTGGAACAGGAAACGAAAATGAAACAGAGCATATACAATTGATTGAGAAAATATTAAAGAAATATAATATATCTACTAGCAAAATCGTGATAGCTTCGAAACGAAGTGAAGTTCAATCGATGCGCAGTGCGTCCTTTATAAAAAAGTCTGATTATAAGGTGTATGCGAAACTTACAGGTGAACAGAAAGTTGTTTTCAAGCAAAATACAGCACTGTTCTTATCAAATGAAATGCCAGGACCACCGAAAAAAGAAAGAAAAACGATACAATTATCGAACGAAGCACAAGTATTGACAGTAAAAAAAGTGAAGACATCTACTCTTAGTAAAGTACTTCTTCGTGATGTCTATGTCATTTCAGATGTGCAATATAATGCATTACAAAGTGGATTTAAAGAAATGAAAGATTATATGTATGAAACAAAAGAAACGAAAAATGAATTTGAAGCGGGCAAAGAAATAATGGAGCATATAAAACAGTACCAAAAGTATTCACAGTTTCATGCAGCAGAATATAACAACAAGCAAGCGTTACAATTTGCAGGTCCAATTTTGTTTGTAGGATTTTTTATTGGAATTGTATTTTTTGTTTGTGCAGGTAGTTTTCTATATTTTCGACTATTCTCTGACCTAGATGATGATTATCGTTTATTTGAATCCATTCGAAAAATAGGGTTAACGAGTGGAGAGTTATCTCAAGTCGTCACAATTCGATTGGCTTTATTATTCTTTGTTCCGATTGGTGTAGCAGCGTTACATGGTGGTGTTGCATTAACGGCTTTAGGGCAAATGTTTGACTATTCTTTGCTAAAAGAAAATATAATCGTCTTAAGTATATTTGTAGGAATTCAAATTGTATATTTTATGATGATACGCTCTCGTTATATAAAGCAATTGAAAGAAAGGTTAGGAATGAGGTAATGGAGTTCACTTTTGATAAATATTCAATCTAGAAGTTAGATAAGGAAGCGATGAAGACTTCACTGTTCAAAATTTGCTCAGTAAAAAGCTCTTAACAGATGATGTTAGGAGTTTTTTACGTAAGGATCGATAACAATTTCATTATTTTCGTGAAATATATAAAGTTTGAACCTATATAGAGTGATTGCTTTTCTAACATATAAACATGGCTATGAAGTGAAAGATACAGAATGCTTCAAAGTATAACCAGATACTCTTTTTGGTTTTAAAAACAAGTGTTTATCTGTATATACAAATAGTGTTTGTAGTTTTTGTGAACAATCTTGTTTTTCCTATATATTTGTCCTACACTTTATTTGTTTGCGAAAAAGTAATGTGTATATTTAACAAAGTTATTAATTCGCTTTATTGAATATGATATAAGGAGGGATTGTATGTGGAAATGGTTACAGCGTATAACAGACTTTGCAAGTAGTAAAAAAGGTGCCAAAGTAATTGTTATATCGTGGATTGTGGCTATGCTTGTCTTAACAGGAATTTCAAAACCAGCGAAGAAATATGCAAATAATGTGAGTGGTGATGGGATTCCTGAAAGTGCAGCATCTATACAAGCTGAAAAACAAGTAGAAAAATATTTTCCAAATGACGAAGGATTACCAGCTATTATTATCTTTCATCAAAAAGAAGAAATGAAAGAAGAACAGTTACATAGCATTCAAAAGATAACAAAGCAATTACAGGCTAAAAAAATCGAACATGTTGAAAAAATGATTCCGATTAGTGAAATGCCAGTTCAAATGTTAAACGGCTTTGTATCTGAGGATAAAACAAGTTTTATTCTTCCAGTAACGCTGACAAGTAATTTAGAAGTAGAAGAGATTCATAATACAGTAAAAGAAATGAAAAATGTATTAAAGCAGGAACTTCCTACTAATATGGAAGCAAAAATAACAGGACCTGCGGGGATTGCTGCGGATACATTAGAAATTTTTAAAAACGCCGATATGATTCTGTTGTTCTCGACAATTGGATTAATTTTTGTATTATTAATTGTTATTTACCGTTCTCCTCTTTTAGCAATTATTCCGCTGATTGCAGCAATTATTGTATACCAAGTGATTGACCGAAGTCTCGGTTTATTTGGTAAATGGGGACTTGAAATCAAATCGCAATCATTGTCTATTATGTCAATCTTATTATTTGCCGCATTAACAGATTATGCTCTATTTATTTTTGCACGTTATAAGGAAGAATTGCAAAAACGAGAAGATAAATATGAAAGTATGAAACAAGCGATGCGAAAAGTAGGGGAACCAATCTTCTTTAGTGGGAGTACTGTGCTTGCTTCCATGTTCATGCTCTTTTTTGCCGTATATAACGGTTACCGTAACTTTGCACCACTATTTTCTGTTGCACTTGTTGTCATTATTTTAGGCGGAATTACATTACTTCCTGCTTTGTTTGCATTATTTGGAAGGGGAGCGTTTTGGCCTTTTATACCAAAGGTTGGACAGCAGAAAGAAAAACATGTCATTTGGAGAAAAGTGAGCCATATTGTAGTAAGAAAGCCGTACATAGTTGGAGGAGCAGTTGCTCTTTTTTTAGTCGTATGTTCATTGAATCTATTTCAAATTCAGTACTCTTTTAACTTATTAAAGTCCTTTCCGGAAAATTTACAATCAAGACAAGGATATGAGTTAATTGAACAGAAATATTCTCCTGGTCAGTTAGCTCCTATTACGGTTGTAATGTCGAAGGAAGAAAAGGTAACTGATGAGGAAATTGTACAGTTTGTGAGAAAATTAACGGTACAAAAAGGAGTAGAAGGGGTAAATCCTTCTCTTGAGGCGATTCAAAAGAATACAAATCAATTGCGATCTAAAGATGGAAAAGCAGCTAAAGTGCAACTGATTTTAAAAGATCAACCATATTCACTACAGGCCATGGATACCATTCAATTTCTGCAACAGAAGGAAAATGAGTTTGTGAAGAATGGTCATGTTTACTTTTCTGGTGAAACGGCGAAGCAAGCTGATTTGTACCAGATTAATAATCACGATACAACATGCATTGTTGTGCTTATATCTATATTGATATTGATTTTGCTAGGTATGCAAACCAAATCATTGATTGCGCCAATCTATATGATTGGAACAATTCTACTCTCATATTGTGCGGCATTAGGCCTGAGTATGTTCCTGTTTGAACATATATTTGGATACAAGGACATGAGTTATCGCATTCCATTGTATACGTTTGTATTCCTTGTGGCACTTGGAGTGGATTATAATATTATGCTCGTTTCTCGCATTAAAGAAGAAGCTGCAAAACATCCTCTGCCGGTTGCAATTGAGAATGGATTAACTGCAACAGGCGGTGTTATTTCTTCTGCTGGTATCATATTAGCAGCAACGTTTGCCGTATTAACGACCCAGCCATTATTAGAACTATTTATGTTTGGATTTGTTGTGGCACTTGGAGTTATTATTGATACATTTCTTGTGCGGACACTACTTGTTCCGGCAATTATGCTTATCTTAAAGAAATGGAGCTTATGGCCGCAAAAGATGAAGTAGCAGTTGTTTTGTACTTGAGAAATATTTTGAAGCAGGAATTTTTAAATAGGAGCAAGAATTTTTATCTATAAGTGTAAGCATATTTGCTAGGGACATCATACACTTTTAGGAGGGATTCAGATGAGCAGTAGTACAGCGAATAAGCAAAAAGGAATTCGATTAATTCCATTTACAGTAAACAAGGTGGTTGAACAAGCAAACGAAATTCCACCAGGTGTACAACTGATTCACGCTCCTGAGATTTGGGAAAAAAGTGAAAAAGGAAACGATATTGTTGTAGCAGTATTAGATACAGGTTGTGATGTCAACCATGTAGATTTAAAGGATAGAATTATTGGCGGAAGAAACTTTACAGAGGATTATGGAAATGATCCAAATAATTATCTTGATAATAATGGGCATGGTACCCATGTTGCTGGAACAATTGCAGCAACAGAAAATGATATTGGAGTTTTAGGCGTTGCACCACTGGCTAAATTATTAGTATTAAAAGTATTGGCAGGGGACGGATCAGGAAACTATCAACATATTATCGATGCGATTGACTATGCTGTAAGCTGGAGAGGGCCGAATCAAGAACGAGTAAGAATTATTTCCATGTCACTTGGTGGACCAGAAGATGTACCAGAATTACATGAAGTGATTCAAAAGGCTGTCAAACAAGACGTGCTAGTTGTATGTGCCGCTGGAAATAATGGTGATTGCAATGACGAAACAGAAGAGTTGGATTTTCCAGGTGCTTATTCAGAAGTGATCGAAGTAGGAGCAGTGAATTTAGAAAGAAAGTTAGCTTGCTTCAGTAATTCGAATCAAGAAATTGACTTAGTAGCACCAGGTGAAGAAATTCTTTCTACGTATCCAGGAGGAAAGTATGCTGTATTGAGCGGGACATCTATGGCGACTCCACACATTTCCGGAGCATTAGCACTTCTAATTAAGCAATGTGAAAGGGAATATGGAAGAAGGCTTTCAGAACCAGAAATTTATGCACAGCTTATTAAGCGCACAGTGCCATTAGGATATGAGCGAACATCCGAAGGGAATGGATTGATAGATTTAATAAAAGAAGAGAATGAGAAACAAAAAGCTACATCACATAATAAATAATAATTATATTATGTAAACAAAAAGCGCTGCTTTAACAAAATGTTAAAACAGCGCTTTTCGCTTTGTTTGAATAGTTGCAGCATTTTCATCGGGAATTCCGGCGTCTTCAATAATTCGTTTTTTTGCTTTATTTAATAGGTGATTTACTACTTCGCCAAAATGGTCAGCTTCGCGTTTTGTGCGGGCTTCTCGTAAACATTTATAGTTTTCTATTAGTTCCTCTTTTTCGGAGTCTGTTAAGAAATCTTCTACTTTCTTTTTTGGCATAAGAAACACCCTTTCTTCTGACAGACAGTTCAGTTTATAAATATTTATTACATATTATAACAGTAATCTTTATCGGAAGTATAGATTATCGTCGTAATAATTTGTCAATTTCTTGAATTTTCTCATCAGCTTTACTAATTTGCATATTCTTCGCTTGTTCCCCACCTAGTGCTTGATGAAGTAAAAAGGTTTGTCCTGAAATAGCAGTGACAATGGCTACTTTAATAATTTCTTTTATTGTAGTTGCATCAAATAATACAAGTCCAAGAAGCGCAGCAAGACTGCCGGCTAATATATCAGTGAAAAATCCAAGATGAAAAAAGGTTTTTAAACGGCGTGGAAGCAATAACTTACCTTGGTTATTGATTAGATGGGAAACGAAGCCAGTTATGCCACCAATGAGAAGAGCAGTTAGCCATTGATACATTTCCATCAAATCCACTCCTTTTAGTGAATAAGATTCGGTTTTTATATGCGGATACCTTTTTCAATTTTATATAAGCATATTGAGAAAATTTGTTTTGATTATACATTTGTTCAGTTGTAATGAAAAATCTATTATACGAATTCGTTTTTCATTACAAATATTTTAAAATGATATCAGAAAATTATGTTAATTTAAGTAGCTTTTTTAAAAAGAAATACATATAATAAAGATAATGAAAATAAGAACGGGGTGATGTATTATGGCGATGATTATAAAGGGAAATGTAAACGCAAATACAAAGGTGGAGGGAAAGAACGGTATTTTATAGTTTGATGTATAAACATTTCATCAACCTTCTTCATAATGTAAACATAGTGAAATAAAATATCGTGCAATCCTTCCGTTAGGAAAACAGGGAGGATTATCATTTGGATCAAAATTGGTTACAACTATTTGGATGGGATTCTTTTTTTGAAAATCAACTTAAAGAAGATTACGAGGTAGGCCGAATTTTACTGGAACATAAGCATATTTATCGCATTATTTGTAGCGATGGGGAATATATTGCAGAGTTATCTGGGAAGTTTCGACATGAAACGAGATCCACAGGAGATTATCCAACAGTTGGTGATTGGGTGTATGTGAAGAAACTAGAAGATGAGAAAAAGGCTATCATTCACCGAGTTTTTGAAAGAAAAAGCTCTTTCGTTAGACAAGAAGCTGGCAATCGAACGGTTGAACAAGTTATAGCAGCTAATGTTGATTATCTTTTCTTGGTGAATGCGCTCAATCATGACTTTAATGTACGAAGAATCGAACGCTATTTATTACTTGCTTATGAAAGTGGAGCGACACCTGTTATTGTATTGACAAAGAGTGATTTATGCGCAGATGTAGAACAAAAAATAATAGAAACAGAAGCGGTCGCGATCGGGGTTCCCATCTTTGCAGTAGATAGTATGAAATATGTGGGGATGGAGTTGTTAAAACAATTTATAAAACCCGGAAAAACAATTGCTTTAGTAGGCTCTTCAGGTGTAGGGAAATCCACGTTATTAAATGCACTCATGGGGATGAATGTTGCAAAAATAGGTGACATTCGCAAAGAAGATAGTAAGGGGAGACATACAACTACTCATCGCGAGTTATTTCAATTACCAAGTGGCGGTTTAGTAATCGATACTCCTGGTATGAGAGAACTTCAGCTTTGGGAAGGGAGTGAATCTGTTCATGTTACTTTTTCAGATGTAGAAGAGATTGCGCAAGGTTGTCGTTTCCGTAATTGTAAACATGAAACTGAACCAGGGTGCGCGGTGCAAAGGGCGATTGATGAAGGATTTATTCATGAAGAACGCTTGCGAAACTATAAGAAATTGCAAAGAGAAATTGCCTATACGATGAGAAAACAAAATGTAGTACTTGCTCGAGCTGAACGTATGAAGTGGAAAAAAGCTACAAAAAAACATAAAAAAATATAAAAAACCAAAGGGAATTCTTTGGTTTTTTTGATTGTAAATTTTATAATAATAAGTATCCTTATATATAGACAAAGAGAAACTATTTGTTTAAAATTTACAACGTGTTTGCATCTGTCATAAAGGTAGTGATTCAAATGATTTACTTTTTTAGTTTTTAATCTTAATGTTTAAATATTCATATAATAGGGGATGGTATTATGAATCAGTTTATAAGATGGTTTCAAAATATGAAAGTGGCAAAAAAAATAATGATTTCATTTTTTATTATATTAATTGCTGCTATTTCAATTATTGGTGGGATGTCATATCAAACTGCGAAGAAAAACTTTGAATCGCAAATTATGAATGGTGCAAATGAAAATATTCGGATATTAGATAATCTCATTAATCAAGTGATTGAAAAAAAGTTTAATGATGTAAATAGTTTTGCAAGAATCACGAAAAGTGACTTTTACACAGGGGAAAATCATGATGAATTAAAGAAAATGTTATCTCAATATGTAGTGCTAAATCCGGAAGTTGAAAAGATATATATTGCAGGGGCTGACAAGACATTTGTGCAGGAACCTGTTATGCAAATGCCGGCAGATTATGATCCGACAACGCGGCCTTGGTATAAGGATGCAATCAGTAAAAATGGTGGCGTACTTATAACCGAGCCATATAAAGCAAAGGGAAATGGTCATATTGTAGTAACAATCGCAAAACAAATGGATGATAAAAATGGCGTCGTTGCTTTAGATTTAAGTCTTGACAATTTATTAAAAACAACAAAATTAATTAACATTGGAAAAAAAGGATATGCTTTTATTTTAGATCGCAATCAAAAAATCATCGCTCATCCAGAGGAGAAATCAGGTAAAAAAGCTGCAGATTCTTGGGCGAAACGACTATATCAAGAAAACCATGGTACGTTTACTTACTCTTATGGAAATAGTGAAAAGAAAATGGTATTTGCTACAAATTTAAAAACAGGTTGGAAAATTGGTGGAACAATGTATAGCAGTGAAATAATTGAAGCAGCTCAACCTGTATTTTATAATACGTTACTTATTATGGTAATTTCCTTACTTTTAGGAGGTACAATCATTTATTTTGTAACCCTTTCTATCACAAAACCTTTAAAAAGGTTAGTGACTACTGCACATCAAATTAGTGAGGGAGACTTAACGCAAACGATTGAAATTTATTCGCAAGATGAAATTGGTCAACTTGCAAAAGGTTTTAATAACATGACACAATCATTGCGTACATTAATTAGTCGAATTAATACTTCAGCAGGGCACGTTGCTGCAGCATCTGAAGAATTGACTGCAAGTGTAAGGCAGGCTAGTGAGGCAACAGAACAGATCACGACGGCAATGGAGCAAGTTTCAAGTGGGGCAAGAGAGCAAACGTCTAGCGTTGAAAGTGGTGCGGTATTATTACATAATGTAACAGAAGGGATTCAGCATGTGGCAAATAGCTCATCGGCAATCGCTAACTCGTCTTCTTATACTCGTGAAAAAGCAGAAAATGGCGGGGAGTTAGTTGGAAAAACAGTAAATCAAATGAATTCGATAGTAAAATCTGTCTCTCAATCAGATGCTGTTATTCAATTATTAAATGATAAATCAAAACAAATTGGTGAAATATTAGAAGTGATACAAAATATCGCGGATCAAACAAATTTATTAGCTTTAAATGCTGCTATTGAAGCTGCGCGAGCAGGGGAGCATGGCAAGGGATTTGCCATTGTTGCAGATGAAGTAAGGAAACTTGCAGAGCAATCTAGCATATCATCAAACGAAATTGGAAAGCTAGTAAGTGAAATACAAGAAGATATGAGCAAGACAGTCAAATCGATGAATCATGTGAATGAAGAAGTTCAGTTAGGTCTTGTAGTTGCGAATGAGACAAAACAAAATTTTGCAGAAATATTGTATTCTACAAATGAAATTGCTAAGCAAATCGAGAGTATGGTAGAAACGGCAAATGAAATGTCAAAAGGTGCAAATGAAGTTTCTATTTCAGTTGGTGAAATTGCAAGGACAGCACAAAATAATGCAACAAGTACACAAAATATTGCTGCATCCACTGAAGAGCAATTAGCTTCTATGGAAGAAATCGGATCGGCTGCTGGGACATTGTCACAAATGGCTGAAGAATTACAAGTTTTAATTGAAAAATTTAAGATATAAATCGCAAGGAGACTGTCTGTAGGGTAACCGAATTGTTACGAAGGCAGCTCCTTTATATGTATTCCGCTATTTTAGGGCAGTAATATCCCGTTTGGTGAGGGCTCATAATCAGTGAGGGAAGAAGAAAACCCTCACTGATTAAAATTTCACTTTATCGAACTCTCCATGTTAAGGTTGACAGTGAAATAAGAAAAATATCTATGAAAGTTTTGTTTTATTTGTCGAAAGATAAAGGGATTTGTTATATGCTTGTATAAATATTATAAAGTAGACTACATATAAAGGAGAACATTATGGGAATGTATTGGGGAACGAAAAGGCATTCTTGGCTTAGCTATGTTTCGTTTTGGTTAAGTATTTCATTTTTTCTTATTTTTTTAGTTGAAGTGTTTATATTTCAAACACTTTTTAATAGTTCGAATAGCATAGTGAAAATTGTGAAGTATTTTTATTTTATTGGCGTACCACTAAATGTGATTCTTAGTTTAAGATTGTTATTTAAGAAAAATGAAAAGAAAACGTTACCGATTATTAGCTTTATTGTTTCTTTATTGTTTGCAAGTTTGATCGCGGTGTTAGCTTTAGCGGCGACAGGAAAAGTATTTTAGTAAAAAGCAGGAATGTGAGCATTCCTGCTTTTTATATTGCTGGTTTATTTTAGCAAGATCTCTACTTCAAGGTTAAGTGAATGCAGAGGATATTTTTGTATATGAGAACAACGTTGTACAAAGCAAATGAATGCAGGAATAGAGTCGATATATGATACAATGAATATAGTAGATAGAAAGGGTATAATATAATACTCATGTTGTTTAGTAAGAGAGGGGTTATCTTATGCTATACGAGGATTTAGTTGGATTATTTCAAGTTGCTCCAATAGAAGAGAAAAAAGGTGGCTGGAAATATATAATCCAAGAACAAAATGGAAAATATTTAATTGGTAATGATACTACAGCAGCACATATGAGTGTGGAATTATATTTTAATGAATATGATGAAATAAGGCTGACTTTATATAAAGATGGAAATTCTATAGCAACAATGCAACGAATAGCAATTGTAAAAATAGAAATAGAAGAAGATAAAGATGCGATTCAATTCGTATTAGAGCGTATGTCAAGCCGTATGATTCGTTTGCAGTTATGCCCATATTTAGCGATAGAGATGGGACCGTATTGGGAAGTGTGTGAAGATTGTGAATGAAAAGAAGTATCCGTATAAGGATACTTCTTTCTATGTTTTTTGAAGTTGTTTACATGCAATAATTGGAAGTATTATGATGCTAACCCATCCGATAATTGGATATAAAATGTGCAGAAGTTCACTGTATCCAATATAGCTGAAAGAGTAGCTAATTAGCAAAATAAAGTAGACAATATAATTGCTTTTCCATCCTGTGATCGATTGCATTTGTTTTGTCATTCCAAAGATGTTTCCAACTAAAGTCGTAAATACTTCACCAAAAATAATGAGAACGAAGAAAAAGTGGAAGGTTGCATTAAAGCGTCGGACAACTTCTGCCATTGGAATATTGTATTGATAAAACTGTTCAACAGATAAAATGGCTAAATGACTACATAGTAGGATAAAGCAAAGTCCTGCTCCACCTAGGATTCCCCCCCATATAATTGCTTTACGCTCTTTTACTTCACTTGCTAATGGTACGAGAACACTTTGGGCGAGTGAAAGGTTGAGGGCAACATATGTAATAGGGCTTGTAACCCATTTTATATTCCAATTTTCCGCAGGAACAGCGTTATAGATAGGTGTTGCACCATGGAGCAAAGTGGTGATAGCAAGTCCAATAATAAAAATCATCATAATGGGTACGACTAGAGTATTTACTTCGAAAACCCCTTGTAGCCCACGGCTACCGATAATGAGGCAGGCGATCACTGTAATAAAAATACCAAGTTGTCTTGGAAGGCGGAGTTGTTCTTCAAATACGGCCCCTGCGCCTGATAGCATAACACTTGTAACTCCAAATAGTACAAGTAGCAATAATGTATTTACAACATTCCCAAATACATCCCCAAATAAGTATTTATTAAATTCTTGTGCAGAAAATGCACCAATTTGCGAGGAAAGTAACATCATTTTTGTCCCTAGCCAAATAAAGAAAAATCCACTTATACATATTCCAATTGTTCCATATATTCCATTGACGGTAAAAAACTCGACAATCTCTCTTCCAGTTGCAAAACCGGCTCCGACGACAGTCCCAATATAAGTAGCAGCCACTTTTTTTGCTACTTGCCATTGCTGATTATTCATGTCATCCCTCTTTCTACTATGATGAACGTATCTTATTACTATGCATATGTAAGTGCTCGGACAATTAGACATGCGAAGTGATAGAAAGAGCACATAAATTTTAGGCAATAAGACTCCTACCTCAAAATTTAGAGAGGGAAACTTTATTGCCCGTAACAGCCTAATTGGTGAGGGGGAAGAGGATCCCCCACTGATTAAAGTTTCACTTTATCGGTTTGGTGCACTATGAAAGTTGTTAAAAATTTGTTACATATCAGCTTATGATTTGGAAGGAAAGGAAAAGTATGGTACAATAAAAGAGGATTATTAAGAGAGAATAATTCTAAAATTGTAAGAGGAGTGGATTGGATGAGTACGAAAGCAAATGTTGTCGAAGTATTGAACAAACAAGTAGCAAACTGGAATGTATTATATGTGAAACTTCATAATTACCACTGGTATGTGACAGGACCACACTTCTTTACATTACATGAGAAATTTGAAGAGCTTTATACAGAAGCTGCTACATATATTGATGAATTAGCAGAACGTATTTTAGCATTAGGTGGAAAACCGTTAGCAACAATGAAAGAATATTTAGAAACATCAACAGTACATGAAGGAACAAGTAAAGAAGCAGCGGAAGAAATGGTACAAGTATTAGTAAATGATTTCTCTGCTATTATTCAAGAGTTAAAAGAAGGTATGGAAGTGGCAGAACAAGCTGGAGATGAAACATCTGCTGACATGTTATTAGCAATTCATACAACATTAGAACAACATGTTTGGATGTTGAGTGCGTTCTTAAAATAAGATATAGTAATTAAATTATGATTTACCCTCACAAAAAACCTATTGAAAAAATCTTTCAATAGGTTTTTTTAATTTTTCCGATTTCTCTTTATGGTATAATATAGTAAAAAGGAGGCGATGCAATGTTTCGCTTTTTCAAAAGTGGAAAAGAGGAGAGGCCAATTACAAAAGACGAGCTAGAACAAGCGATGGCAAAGTTTTTAGAGACTAATACAAATATTGTGTACACAGTATTAGTTAATGATGACTATACAGTGAATTATGATTTATTAAAGCCCTATTTACAAGCTTTTCCAACAAATAAGTTTCTTATTACAAAGGAAACGCTAGAGGTATTTGAACATACAGACGAAAATTTAGAACTTGTAAAAGAGATTGATCTGGTACAAAAAGCAGTGGATCAATATGTAACAGAGAAAGAAACATTCCCTATTGTAGAAGACAATGAAGAACGTCTTATATGTGGCATAAAATTAGCACCATATTTAGATCGTATATTAAAAAGGGATTTATATATATCAGAGAAACATTATTTAGTTTCCAGTAAACCGGATAAAAAGAAGATTGTGTAAGTTGAAAACAACAATATATACATTGTTGTCTTTTTTTGTTTTAAAACTATTTTTTCTGCGTATTGTAATCTTTTCTATGATAGAAAAGGAAAAAGAACATCACTTGAAATGATGTTCTCTGCTTTTAATGAGAAATTCCACGTTCATAATGGTTCATTTCTACTAAGTTTAAAATGTAATCGTAGTTATCGATTTCCATTTTTATTTGATTTCGTTCTTCTTCTGTTAGTCTTACACTTGTAAGCTGTCTACATAACTGCTGTTTTTTTAGTTCTAATTGTTTTTTCGTTGCATGATAGTCGTAAGTATGTTTCATTTTTTATCAATCCTTTCCTTACATTCCTATCCTACACCTTTATTATATGTGGAAATAAAAGGATTGAGAGCAATGCTGTTTGTATTTTTTGTGAATCTTCTTATGTGTATATATATTGCATGAAAATAATTTAGAATTATTTGAAAAATATTTAAAATGAGAAAAATATTTGCTTATATTTAGAATGAATATTATTATATATAAAATAAATGCTAAGGAGTGTTGAAAATGAATCCATTGTTACTTGATTTTCCCTCGGAATTTTATACAGATAGATTATTTATTCGAATGCCTAAACCTGGAGACGGGGCAGTGGTCTATGAAGCAATTCAAGCATCAATACAAGAGTTAAAATCTTGGATGGTTTTTGCACAAAAGGAACAAACGAGAGAAGAAGTAGAGGCTAGTATAAGAAAATCACATATTCAATTTTTACAGCGAGAAGATTTAAGATTGTTAGTCTTTTTAAGAGAAACTGGTGAATTTGTTGCTTCTACTGGATTGCACCGGATTAAGTGGGAAATACCACAGTTTGAAATTGGATATTGGATTGATACACGTTTGAGTGGGAAAGGTTATATGGCCGAGGCGGTAAAAGGAATTACCGATTATGCTTTTTCTGAACTGAAAGCAAACAGGTTAGAAATTCGTTGTGATCCCACAAATAGGAAAAGTAGAGCGATACCTGAGAAGCTAGGCTTTAAATTAGAAGGGATTTTAGAAAATAGTAGTGTAGCAGTAGATGGAAATGGATTAAGGGATACATGTGTGTTTGCGATGACGAGAAATAGATATGAGAAAGAAAAGTGATAGAGTCACAGACCTTCTTTTATTTATAAGAAAATGAAACCAGTTGAATATCGTTTTAAAAAATTTGTCTTATGATTTTCACCCATCCTAAATAGGAAAAACCTAAAATAATTGCCCATAAAAATGCAAGACGAGCACTACGAGGAATGGACAACCAAATTTTGAATAATTTCCATAAATAATCATTCTTTTGTTTGTTCAAAATCTCACCTCCTTATGATATAGATTGTAGCATAAAAGTGGGATATGGTACGCTACTCTGTATATAAGGATTTTATATACAATATATATTTTTTCTGTATAGTATAATGTATATAGAGACAGCTATAAGGAGATGTAAGTAATGATTCCTGTAACAATTTTAACTGGTTTTCTTGGTTCCGGGAAAACGACATTGCTAAATAGAATCCTATTGGAAGACCATGGGAAAAAATTAGCGGTTATTGTAAATGAAATAGGACAAATTGGCATCGATAATCAATTGGTTATGAATGTTGAAGAAGAAATTATGGAAATGACAAATGGTTGTTTATGTTGTACAGTTCGTGAAGATTTGCTTGTCGCATTAAAACAACTATTGGATGTAAAAGCAGAAGGAAAAATGGATTTTGATGGTTTAGTGATTGAAACAACTGGGCTTGCAAATCCAGGTCCTATTATTCAAACGTTCTTTTTAGACCCAGTCATTCAATCATCATATAAAGTTGATGGTGTTGTGACAGTGATCGATAGTTATCATATTCATAAACATTTTGAAAAAGGACTGGAAGCAAAAGAACAAATTGCCTTTGCAGATGTTGTATTAGTGAATAAATTAGATTTAATTGGAGAAGCAGAAAAAGAAGCACTTCTTATTGAATTACAAGGGATGAATCCAACAGCAAAATTAATCCCAACGACAAATTGTGAAGTGGATATTCCAGCTTTACTCGAAATTCAAACGTTTAAAACGCGTGATACATTAGAAATTTATCCTCATACAGAGCACCATCATTTAGAAGGGATAAAATCATTTGTATTACGTGAAGAACAACCCCTTGATTTACAAAAGTTAAACGAATGGATGTCAGCTGTTGTTCAGGAGCTAGGGGAGTATTTATATCGTTATAAAGGAATTTTGTCTATTGATGGGGTAAATCGACGAATTGTATTCCAAGGTGTACATACCCTATTTGCTGCTTCCTATGATCGAGAATGGCAAGAAGGAGAAAAACGAATAAGCGAAGTCGTTTTCATAGGGAAAGACCTTAATAAAGAGTGGTTTCAGGAACATTTTAAAGAATGTATGAAATAAGCCTGCAGATTTTTTGCAGGTTTATTTTTTATAGAAATGATATGAGATTGTAAGACCGAGAAATATAGGGGAAAGAAATTAGAAATAGAAAATGTATTAGGAATCAATAAAAAAACAGCCTATTTTCATAGGCTGAATCTCTTATGTAGAAGCAATTCCATCACAACACCTACAACAGGACCGCTGTCATCGATATCACCAGTTAAGCGAAAACCGAATGATTCATATAGTTTCATTGCTATGTTATTGTCTGGATGAAGACTTAAATACACTTTTTTACATTGAAATTTTTCTTGCAAATAAGGTATGAGTAAGTGAAGAAAACGTTTGGCATATCCCTGTCCTTGAAAATGGTAATCAATCATGAAGCGATCTAGCCATACGCTATCATTTTCTTTAGAATACCAGCCATACATGGCGTACCCGACAAGCGTTTCTCCATCATATAAGCCTATTGATGTTCCGTTTCCTTCATATAATGATTCTGCTAAAGAAAACGCATTACTTTCAATGAATTGTTGTTGTTCGCTTGCTACATGTAAAGCAGCGACGGAACGCCAATTATTTGCCGTTACTTCACAAATGTGAAGATTCATAGTTCCAACTCACTTTCTGAATGAGATCTTTCATAATATGGATAATTGTACTTGTTATTTTATGTAAGTCAAGTTGTATTAAGCATAAAAAGACAGCTGAATCATCAGCTGCCTTTGAAAAATTTAATTTGTAGCTTCTTTTAAAGCGTTCACGTTTTCTTCCATTAACGTAAAGTAATCTTTATTTTTCTTTGCGTCATCTTCAGATATTGTAGCAAGATGATTTAAACGCAAAATTTTTGTACCAGTTTCTTTTTGAATCACTTCAGCAACTTTTGGGGTAGAAAATGTTTCAAATAAAATATATTTTAAACCATGTTCTTTCGCTGTTTTTGTAATCGTAGCTAATTCTTTTTGAGATGGTTCCTCCGAAGATGAAATGCCAGCGATTGGAATTTGTTTTAAGCCGTAACGATGTTCCCAGTATCCATATGCCGCGTGAGAAACTAAAACTTCTTTTGTTTTTGCATTGGTAACTACAGATTTAAAATGATCGTCTAAATCAGTAAATTTTGTTTGTAGAGCTGCAAAGTTTTTTTCAAATTCTTTTTTATGTTCAGGTTGTAGCTTTACAAGGGCATCTTTAATTTTTTCTGCCTGTTTCATCGCAAGAGTTGGGTCTAACCAAACGTGTGGATCTTGATCATGATGATGAGCATGTTCTTTATGGTCGCTTTCTTGTTCATGATGCTCATCTTCAGATGAAGCATGCAGATCAATACCTTGGGATGCATTTACAGTTTGTACGTTTTCCTGTTTCAATGTTTTTTCCATCTTTTCCGCAAATGGTTCTAAATCAGCGCCGTTATATACAAATAAGTCTGCTTTTGCAATTTGAACAGTTTGCTTTTGGCTAGGCTCATATGTATGAGAATCAGCACCTGGTGGATAAATCATTTCGACATTTACATAATCGCCACCAATTTTTTTAGTAAAATCGGCAAGTGGAAAAATAGTTGTATACACAGAAAGTTTACCATCTTTTTTTGAAACACTATTCTTTTTAGCGGAACAGCCAGCAAAGATTAATGTGAAAACTAATAGGAATGAAAATAAGGTTAATCTTTTACTCATGGAATTCTCCTCTTTTCGCTTTTTTACAAGATTATTCTTTCCCAATAAATGAAGAAAATCATTTTTTTGTTATAAAACGGAATAATTACGTTTTAAGTTGCGAACTTAGTATAATACATCTTTAGAAAAGTTGCAATAAATAATAATGATTACGATTTGTTTTTTGTTATAAATTTGTCAAAAAGAATAGTATTAAATGTTAGGGAACGTGCATATGTGACAACATTGTTTTCATATATTGAGGGAGAGAGAAAGAAAAAGGGGATGAGCGATTGAGTTACACGGCATTAGCAATTTTATTCATATTAGCAGTCGTAGTACCGTTAGTTTGGGTATTAATTTTTTTAAAGGCAGTCATTCATCATTTAGGTGATTCTACATTGGTAACAAAATTGCCAACAGAAGTAGAAAAAGAGAAAGAGCAGGACGTTTAAATAACTCATCGTTTAGTACTTATGATAAAATGGTAAAGAGGAAACTCCTATAAAGCGAAGTTTTTTATAGGTAGCAGACTCTCTCCGAAGCTTTTGTTAAAATTGTGAGGTGGGAGTCTTACTGCTTATAAATAGTTGGATAAATTAGGAGACATGTTTTCCGCTTAAGCGGGATAAAAGTAGATAAAGAGGTATAAATGTAAATGAATAAACGAACAGCATTAGTACTCGGCGCAAGTGGTTTAGTTGGACAAGAAGTAACGCAGCTATTGCTTGATTCTGATTACTATGATTCGGTTACTATTTTTGTGAGAAAACCGCTGCAACTAAAGCATGAAAAATTACAACAAAAACAAGTGGATTTTTCGATATTGGAAGAGTATAAAGAGTTTTTTGCTGTTGATGATGTATTTAGCTGCTTAGGAACAACGATTAAGAAAGCAAGAACGAAAGCTAATTTTAAAAAAGTAGACTATGAATATACATTGCGTGCAGCTTGTTTGTCTGAAAAACAAGGCGTACAAAATTTTCTTGTTATTTCTTCTATGAATGCAAACTCAAAGTCCATTTTTTTCTATTCACAAGTAAAAGGGAAAATGGAAGAAGAATTGCAAAAGTTAGTAATCGAAGGTATTCATATTTTTAGGCCATCGTTATTATTAGGAGAGCGAGAAGAATTTCGTTTTGGTGAAAGAATGGCAGAAAAAATTTCTGGCCTGTTACCATTCATATTTAAAGGTACGTTAAAAAAGTATAAACCCATTTCTGCCGAACAAGTTGCTAGAGGCATGTATATTGCAGCGCTTCGTGAAGAGGCTGGTATTCATATTTATAATTCAAAAGAAATTACCGTAATGGAATAAATGAAAATTTCTATTAGTGAGAACGTGTTGTCCATAAATAGAGGAGAAAAAAACGAGAAGAAAAAAGCCTTCTCGTTTTTTTATTTGGCTGTATTTGCAATTTTACCAGGAGCACGGCTGTATTGATGAGGATCTTTTAGTTCAAAGCCAAGTTCATTCGCAGCTGTTCTTGGAAAATATGGATTGCGCAGTAACTCACGACCAACAAAAATTAAATCGGCTTCATTGTTTACTAAAATTTGTTCTGCTTGTACGCCGCTTGTAATAAGCCCAACTGCTCCGGTTGCGATTTGAGCATGTTCTTTTAAGTGTTTCGCATATTTGACTTGGTAGCCAGGATAAACATCGATATGAGCAGGAACGACTGCACCAGAACTGCAATCAATCAGGTCGACGCCTTGCTCTTTCATCCATTTTGCAAATTGAACATAGTCATCTACTGTCAATCCTTCAGGATGATAATCATCAGCGGAAATACGAACGAATAAAGGTCCCTCCCAAACTTCTTTTACAGCACGAATGATTTCACGTAAAAAACGATAGCGATTTTCTGCCGTTCCTCCATATTCATCTGTTCGTTTATTGGATAGTGGAGAAAGAAATTCGTTAATGAGGTAACCATGTGCGCCATGTAATTCAATTACATCAAACCCAGCTTGCTTTGAGCGGATTGCTGCTTTTTGAAAGGCTGAAATTGTATCTTGAATTTGTTCCTTATTCATTGCGACTGGAACTTTCATTTTATCGTTAAAAGAGATAGCTGAAGGAGCAACTGGATCTGTATGTAGTTCGGCTTTTCGTCCAGCATGAGCCAATTGAATAGCAGCTTTTGAACCATTTTCTTTGATAAGTGATACGGTTTTCCGTAATCCTTCAATATGTTCATCATTCCAAATGCCTAAATCTTTATTCGAAATGCGTCCTTCGGCGGCAACAGCTGTTGCTTCAAGCATGACAAGGCCGACTTGGCCGATAGCTCTTGTTCCGTAATGGATGAGGTGAAAATTCGTTACTTTGCCATCTTCATTTTCAGATGAGTACATACACATTGGTGACATGACAATACGATTTTTTAATGTAACATTTTGAATCGTAAATGGTGAGAAAAGTTGCGTATTCACATTTATTCCCCCTTGCAGACGTTTTTACCATTGTATCATTATCATCTTTATTTCCATAATAAAACGCTTGTTGAAAAAGAACGGAAAGGGGTTCTTCACTGATTAAAGTTGTAGTTTATGTTACAATTACAAATATGAAATATACTGGGGGATAGAGTATGTATCGAGCTTATTATAAAAGTGAAGTAGGATTACTTGAAGTTACAGCAAATGAAAAAGGGATTACATCTATTCTATTTGTTGAAGAACAAGGGGAAGAGAATCCAAATGTTGTTGTCGAGCAGTGTATTGCAGAATTAGATGAATATTTTAATCAGAAGAGAACCGTGTTTTCTGTTCCATTATCAGCAGAGGGAACAGCATTTCAAAAAAAAGTTTGGGAAGCTCTTTATACCATTCCATACGGAACGAGCGCTTCATATTTAGATATTGCAAAAAAAATTGGGAACCAAAAAGCTGTGCGAGCAATAGGTGGGGCGAATAGTCGAAATCCAATTTCAATCATTGTTCCTTGTCATCGTATAATTGGAAAAAGTGGAAAGCTTGTTGGTTATGCAGGTGGATTATGGAGGAAAGAATGGTTACTAAAGCATGAGGGGATTTTGAAATAAAAATAGATTCTCTATGGAAAAAGTCGTGGAGTGAACGGAGGAGAAATCTTCTATTTACTATATCTGTAAGTTGGTAAATAGGGTAAAGTGATGGAAAGAGGGATCGTTTTGCAGTGTATAAATTGTGGAAATCCTTGTGCTGATAATCAGTGGAATTGTAATGATTGTCAGCGAATATTGCATAATGAATCAAACGGAGGAATTTCTCCGCTCGAAACAGCTATCGAACAATTTGTTGGAGTGCATTATCCATATTATAGAAAGAAATGGGATCAAGAGAATAAAAGAATTGCAAGATGGAGTTGGAACGGCTGGGCAGCTATTTTTACTGTTGGATGGTTTGGGTATCGTAAGTATTATTGGCCAGCCTTTTTATTTGTAATTTCGTTAGTAGCATGCGATGCGTTTTCTTACTATATGGGTTTTAATGTAGCGCTTCCTATTATTAATATAGTTCCGCTTACATTTTTGTTGCTCATTTTCATGATGATAGGAGTCGGGCTCTTTGCAAATGGCCTATATTATCGATTTGCTGAGAGAAAAATATATCGAATAAAGGCGAAAGAAATTAAAGATAAAGCGATCGAAAGTTATTTGATTCGTGATAGTGGTGGAACAAGCAAAATAGGAGCAGTAATGGTTACTGTTTTAACAGCCGCTAGTATATTTTTAAGTCATTTTTTCTTTCCGACTGATCAAGATGTAATCCGAAAGGTACGAACAAGTTCACTTTATGAGTATCCATTCTTTACGATTGGTGAATCATTTGACTTGTATTTTCAGCAATCACAATGGGATTATTATCGGGGAACTGATGGTTTAGAGTTGGTTGAATTTCGTGGATATACTCAAGATATGCCAAGACGAAAAATTATGATTCAGTTCGTTGTTGATTATCAATTGCATGAGGTTGAACCGTATTCTCTTTCGATAAATGGACAGCCTCAAGGAGAAAAAGAGTTTTTGAAAATGATGGAAGATGTATTTCAAATTCAAAATCCATTTGAGTTAGATGATGAATTGCAATGGGATGATTCGAAAAAGATACTGTAAAAAGCGTATGGGAATATCGTTTCCTATGCGTTTTTTTAGATTATTCAAACAAATTATTTTAAAAAATCAGAATTTTTTGTATAATATGATCATACATGCTTTATTGTATACATACAGAATGGGGGGAAGGACCAATGAAGAAAAAAGTTTCAACACTTGCTGTACTTGCGTTATCAACTAGTATGTTTGTTGTAGGGTGTGGAAATGGGGAGAAGGCATCAACAACGAAGAAGGAATCAAATAAAGAAATAGCTGATAAACAAGTGCTTAACTTACTAGAAACAGCAGAAATTCCTTCGATGGATACGTCGAAATCAACAGATTCTGTGTCGTTTCGAGTATTTGTAAATGCAATGGAAGGATTATATCGATTAGATAAGGATAATAAACCGACTCCAGGTATGGCAAAAGGTGTAAAGATTAGTGAAGATAAGAAGATATATACATTTGAATTACGCGATGCAAAATGGTCTAATGGGGAACCGGTTCGCGCTCAAGATTTTGTATATGCTTGGCAGCGTGCGCTTGATAAAGCGACGGCTGCTGAATATGCTTTTATTTTATTTGATGTAAAAAATGCACAAAAAGTAAATCAAGGGGAACTCTCGCTTGATCAACTTGGGGTCAAAGCAAAGGATGATAAAACATTAGTAGTCGAATTAGAGCAACCCGCACCATATTTTCTTGAACTGACTTCGTTCCCAACCTTTTTCCCTTTAAATGAGAAGTTTGTAAAGGAACAAGGTGATAAGTACGCATTAGAAGCGGATAACATTTTATATAATGGACCATTTACATTGTCACAATGGAAACATGAACAAAGTTATCAATTAAAGAAAAATCCAAATTATTGGGATAAAGATACCGTGAAGTTAGAGGAAATTAACGTAAGTGTTGTAAAAGAAACGAGCACGGGTGTAAACCTATATGACAGTGATCAAGCAGATCGCGTTATTTTAAGCTCTGAATTTGTTGATAAATATAAAAAAAATAAACCAGATGAGTTTAAGACGAAATTAGACCCACGCATGTATTTCTTACGATTTAATCAACAAAATCCAACGTTTAAAAATCAAAAAGTTCGAGAAGCGATTGACTTAGCATATGATAAAAAGGGGATTGCAAATATTATTTTAAATGATGGCTCTTTACCCGCGTATTTCTTAGTGCCGGAAAAATTCACAACAGGACCTGATGGAAAGGATTTCCGCACTGTGAATAAAAATTTCCGCGATAAAAAAGATAACGTCGAAAAAGCAAAAAAACTATGGGCGGAAGCGAAGAAAGAACTCGGTCAAGAGACAATAACAGTAGAATTGTTAAATGATGATAACGGTAGCCGTAAGAAAGTGGGAGACTTTATTAAAGAAGAGCTAGAGAAAAACTTACCAGGTTTAAAAGT
Organism: Bacillus cereus group sp. BfR-BA-01492; assembly: GCF_022662815.1. NCBI lineage: Bacteria > Bacillati > Bacillota > Bacilli > Caryophanales > Bacillaceae > Bacillus > Bacillus cereus group sp. BfR-BA-01492. Next base: position 85,739 of record NZ_JAKUEH010000006.1, on the reverse strand, counting down.
AAACTTAAAACAACAGCCATATAAGCAAAAGTTAGATTTAGAGAAAAAATTACAATATGAATTTTCACTTTCAGCTTGGAGCCCAGATTATCCAGATCCAATGACGTATTTAGATATGTTTATAACAGAAAGTTCATTTAACGAAATGGCTTATTCGAATCCGGAATATGATGAGCTTATAGCGAAATCAAAAGGTGAACTTTTGAAAGATGATGCAACCCGCTGGAAGGCGCTTGCTGAGGCTGAGAAAATATTAATTGGTAAAGATGCTGCGATTTCACCAGCGTATCAACAAAGTACAGCATATTTAGAAAAGCCATATGTAAAAGGAATCGCTAATCATACTTTTGGTGGTGATTTTAGTTATAAGTGGGCATATATAACAAAAAAATAGTAAAATGAAAGATGGGTGAATTTTCACTCATCTTTTTTGTATTAGGAGGAATTACGTTGATAAAAGGAATCAATCATTTTTGTTTTTCTGTTTCGAATTTGGAAACATCCATTGCATTTTATGAAAAAGTATTAGAAGGAGAATTGTTAGTTAAGGGGAGAAAGCTTGCCTATTTTCGTATATGTGGAACTTGGGTAGCACTGAATGAAGAAGCTGATATTCCTAGAAAAGAAATCCATCAATCTTATACACATATTGCTTTTTCTATCGAGAAAGAAGATTTTGAGCTATTATTACAGCGATTAAAAGAAAATGATGTTCATATTTTACAAGGAAGGAAACGAGATGTAAGAGATTGTGAATCTATTTATTTTACTGATCCAGATGGACATAAGTTTGAATTCCATACAGGTACATTAGAAGAGCGGTTACAATACTATAAGGAAGCGAAACCACATATGACATTTTATTAGGATGTATACAAGGTAGTTCACTTATAAAGAAATGGGTGAAGACGTGATTACAGGAATTCAAAGTAGATAAAGCGAATGGATTGTAGGGCATTGGAACTAAGGTGGTAAGGAGGGTACCGATGAAAACAACGGTATATGTAACGCGTCATGGCGAAACAGAGTGGAATGTAGCGAAGCGTATACAAGGGAAAGAACTCTAATTTAACAGAAAAATGAAAAAGGGCCGCTATCCGCGGCCTTTTTTTATTTTTCGTGCTCATCACAATGATCTTGATGACGTTTTCGATACCACCAATAATCATATTTTTTCTTTTTACGATTAGAGTTTTGGTCATGACAGTCATCATGATGATGTGATGAGTGATCTTGATGATGTCCGTGATTGTTTGGATAGAACACGCATTTTTTACAATAGCATCGTTTTGTCCAATAATGTTTTTTCTCATAACGAACGCATTTTGTAACAAACGTGCATTTCTTTACGCGTGTACGCTTTGTAACGAATTTACAATCTTTAACGCGTGTACATTTTGTAACAAATGTCCATTTTTTTACGCGGACACGTGTGCGTTTTGTAACAAATGTACAGTGTTTGACACGTGTGCATTTTGAGACAAACGTGCATTTCTTTACGCGCGTGCATTTTGTACGAGGACAACGACATTTTGTACGACATTGATGACCACGAGAATGCTTGTCACACTTTTGACTCGAATAGTCATCATATTCAAAAGTAGATGGATCTTGGTGCAAAAATTCCTCCATACCCGCACTTTTGATTTCTTCGACAGCTTTTCTTATATCCCTTTTCATAGAAAGCCCTCCTTAGTAAGGTGTAAATATATTTGTATTTTCTTATCAGTAATCATAATATGAGAGGAAGGTACTTCGTGAATGGGACAAGAGTGTAAATTTTAGAGAAATAGATAGATAGCGGATGTAGGGACAAAACAATCAGCATACATTGAATGAAGAGAAACGAGAAGAGGGGGAAAAAGGAATGTTGCCTTCTTACGATTTTTTTATTCATCCAATGTATTTGGTAGAGCTAAAGAAGGATATTTGGTCAGATAGTCCAGTTCCAGCAAAACTAACGTATGGTAAGAGAAAATATGATATTGATATTGTTTACCGTGGGGCGCATATTCGTGAATTTGAGAAGAAATCGTATCATGTCATGTTTTATAAACCAAAGTACTTTCATGGGGTAAAAGAATTTCATTTGAATTCTGAGTTCAAAGATCCATCTCTTATTCGAAACAAGTTGTCGCTGGATTTTTTTGATGAGATAGGAGTACTTTCTCCAAAATCACAACATGTGTTTGTGAAAATAAATGGTCAAGTGCAAGGAGTATATTTACAATTAGAATCAGTTGATGAAAACTTTTTGAAGAGCAGAGGATTACCAAGTGGATCTATTTTTTATGCGATTGATGATGATGCGAATTTTTCTTTAATAAGTGAACGAAATCAAGATGTGAAAACAGAACTTTTTTCAGGATACGAATTTAAGTGTGCGAATGAAAATAGTGAAGAACAACTCAGCGAGTTTGTTTATCAAGCAAATATGATTCCTCGTGAAAAATATGAAAAGGAAATTGTAAAATATCTTCATGTTGAAAAATATTTGCGCTGGCTGGCAGGTGTAATTCTTACTCAAAATTTTGATGGATTTGTGCATAACTACGCATTGTATCATAATGATGAAACAAATTTATTTGAAGTTATACCATGGGATTATGATGCAACTTGGGGGCGAGACGTAGAAGGAAGACCTCTTAATCACGAATATATTCGTATTCAAGGATATAATACATTAAGTGCAAGACTTCTGGATATACCAGCTTTTCGTAAACAATATCGAAGTATTTTAGAAGAGATTTTAGAAGAAAAATTTACAGTTTCTTTTATGAGACCAAAAGTAGAAGAATTGTGTAAATCGATTCGTCCCTTTATGATGCAAGATCCATATATGAAAGAAAAGATAGAAACATTTGATCAAGAAGCTGAGATGATTTTTCAGTATATCATAAATCGAAGGCAGTATATATATGAGCATCTTCATGAATTGGGATGACAAAAAAAGAGATTGAGTTCACTATCAATCTCTTTTTGTTATATAATGGAAATAGAACTTCGTGAAATATAACATAAGAAAAGTGTTGAAATAATCAAAGATGAAATAAGAAGCAGGTGATATGAAAATGGAAGGGAAATGGGTGAATTGGGTCAAACAAATACAGGCTATTGCCCAAGCTGGGTTAACGTATTCAAAAGATGTATATGATATTGAACGATTTCAACAATTGCGTGATTTATCCATCTCAATTATGTCTCATTATACAGAGACAGATTGGGAAGTGGTCAAAAAGTTATTTGCAAGTGAGACGGGATATCAAACGCCAAAAGTAGATGTTCGAGCTGTCGTATTTCAAGATGAGAAGTTATTATTTGTAAAGGAAAAAAGTGATGGAAAATGGGCGTTACCAGGTGGCTGGGCAGATATCGGCTACACACCAACAGAGGTTGCTGCAAAGGAAGTTCATGAAGAAACTGGATATGAAGTGGATCATTTTCGGTTATTAGCAATATTGGATAAAGAAAAACATCAGCCATCACCATCGGCAACACACATATATAAGATATTTATTGGCTGTGAAATTGTTGGGGGCAAAAAGCAAACGAGCATAGAAACAGAAGATGTGAAGTTTTTTGGAGAGAATGAAATACAAGAATTATCTGTTGCTAGAAATACAGAATGGCAAATTAAAGAAATGTTTACATTTATGAAAGATAAACATAAAGAACCAATGCTAGATTGAATAAAGAGATGAGAAAGAATGGTTTGATGTGGTCTATTGCTGAATTATGATGCATACGTTCAAAAGAGAATCATGAATATATTGGCATGGACAAATCTTTATGGGATAATAGGAGGGTATGTGAACAGAAAAGGAGATAGGTAAGGACATGTTAGCGAATTTAATAGAGCAATTATTGCAATTTTTCGCAAGTCTAGGATATTTTGGTGTTGCCCTAGGATTAATGATTGAGATTATCCCAAGTGAGATTGTTCTCTCGTATGCTGGTTTTTTAGTTGCACAAGGGAAGATTAGCTTTGTAGGTGCAGTAATTGCAGGTACAATTGGTGGGACATTAGCACAAATCTTTTTATATTGGTTAGGTTATTACGGAGGTCGTCCAGTAGTTGAAAAGTACGGGAAATATTTACTGATTAATAAGCATCATTTAGATATAGCTGAAAATTGGTTTAAGCGCTACGGCGCTGGTGTCATTTTCTCTGCTAGATTTATACCTGTAGTGCGCCATGCGATTTCTATTCCAGCAGGGTTAGCTAAAATGCCGTTAAAACTTTTCACTCTTTATACAGTTGTAGCGATTATACCTTGGTCCATTCTCTTTATTTATTTAGGGGAAAAGCTCGGAGGAAATTGGCGTCATATAAAAGAATACGCCGCTGATTATACGCATTATATCATTATTGGAGCAGTATTGTTTATTGCTGTATATTTTGGATTGAAAGTTTTAAAAAAGAGAAAAACAGTTCGTTAAAGCCAATGGTTTCATTGGCTTTTTTATATTGTTGTTCTAAAGGGAAGAAGTTGTCCATAATGTGTAATAATAAAGCGTAGCGGGGGAATGAAATGAAAGGATCGCCGTTTGTACGTGGAACAGTATTTTTAACGTCAGCAACAATGATATCAAAAATGTTAGGTTTTATATATGTAATTCCGTTTACAGCTATGGTGGGAACGAGTGGATATGTACTTTACACCTATGCGTATCGACCGTATACGATTATGTTAAGCATCGCAACAATGGGGTTGCCTCTTGCTGTTTCAAAAATGGTTTCAAAATATGATCAATTAAATGATTACCATACGGTTAAAAGAGTTCTGAAAAGTGGAGTCATCTTTATGATACTTATGGGAATGATTTCGTTTCTATTATTGTTTATGTTAGCACCGTACCTTGCTAAAATTGTAATTGATGGAAATGATCAAACTGGAAATAGCATAAGTGCTGTTACGTATAACATTCAGATTGTAAGCTTTGCTTTATTAATTGTACCTGTGATGAGTTTGCTACGCGGTTTTTTTCAAGGGTTTCAATCTATGGGACCTTCAGCAGCAAGTGTTGTGATTGAGCAAATATTTCGCGTTTTAACAATTTTAATAGGAAGTTTTGTTGTTTTGTATATATGTAAAGCTTCTATTTCGTTAGCGGTTGGTGTTTCAACTTTTGGAGCGTTTATGGGAGCAGTAGCTGGATTAAGCGTTTTAAGTGCTTATTATATGAGAAGGCGAAAGTATTTGAAGAAAAAAGAATTAACCAGTGTTCCAAAAACAACAAAATCTTTTTTCTCATTATATAAAGAACTTTTTACTTACTCGATTCCATTTGTTGTAGTCAGTTTAGCAATTCCGCTCTACCAGACGATTGATACATTCACGATTAATAAGCTATTAATACAAGTTGGGTATGGACAGGGAGAGGCTGAGAAGATTAATGCAATCATCGGTCTTGTGCAAATGGTTGTACTCATTCCAGTTTCTGTTGCGACAGCCTTTAGCATGTCTCTTGTTCCAGAAATGACAAAAGCTTATACAGCAGGTAATACACAACGATTGTATAAACATTTTACAAAAACAAATGTATTAGTAGTTGGCATAACCTTTCCAGCAGCAATTGGAATGATGGTGTTAGCGAAACCAGTGTACACGTTTTTATTTGGAATGGGGAATGATCCCGATATGGGAAGTAGTGTTTTACAGTACTATGCACCTGCATGTATTTTATTTTCGTTATTTACAGTGACTGCCGCGATGCTTCAAGGAATCAATCAACAGCAAAAAACAGTGCTAGGTTTATTGATTGGAGTTGCGGTGAAAGTTAGTCTAAACATTATGTTGTTGCCATACTTAGATTATGTCAGTTTTATTATTGCAACATATGCTGGATACACGATTTCAGTTTTATTTAACTTGTGGATGCTTTCTAAATATGTTATAAAGGCAACATAAGCTTTCTAAGGGGCAGGGTCAACTCTGTCTTTTTCTATTTGAAAAGATTTGCGAAAAAGCGTTTTCAAAATAATTTTTCTATTGAAATTTCAACGTTTGTTTCATATGCTGAAAATGGTGGTTTAAAAACTGTTATTTAAGTGAGGTAGATTCCCACATGTACATGTAAAAAGAATCGGGGTGATAGTATGTTAAATATTTATTTAACAGACCGAAACGGAAAATTACAAGAAATTGACGAAATTCAAAAAGGTTGTTGGATTAATGTGCTCCATCCGACAGAAGAGGAAATTCAATTTCTCGTACAAACATTGAATGTAGAATTGGACTTTATTAAAGACCCTTTGGATGACGAAGAACGTTCGCGTATTGAAAAAGAAGATGATAATGCACTGATTATTGTCGATATACCTACCGTAAGGCATGATGAAGAAGGGAATTCAATATATGATACGATCCCAATTGGTATGATTGTTATGCCAGAATGTTTTGTTACCATTTGTTTAGAGGAAAATCCAATTTTTGAGCGTTTTATTAATCAGCGTATTAAGGAGTTTTATACGTTTAAAAAGACGCGCTTTGCACTGCAACTTTTATATACGATTTCTACGTATTATTTAAGATACTTAAAACAAATTAACCGGAAAACAGTCGACTTAGAACATCAATTAAATAAGTCGATGAAAAATAAAGAAATTTTCACCTTATTAGGTCTTGAGAAAAGTTTAGTATATTTCACAACATCTTTAAAAGCAAATAAAATTGTAATTCAAAAATTAATGCGCAATAATACGTTTATTAAAATGTATGAAGATGATCAAGATTTGTTAGAGGATGTATTAATTGAGAATAAACAGGCTATTGAAATGGCTGAAATATATAGCAATATTTTGAGTGGGATGATGAATACATTTAGTTCCGTGATTTCAAATAACTTGAACAGTGTGATGAAATTATTAACTTCCATTACAATTATTTTATCTTTGCCAACAATGGTTTCAAGTTTTTTTGGAATGAATGTAGCGATTCCGCTTGAAAATAATCCGAATGGTTTTCTAATTGTTATGATTATTTGTACGGTATTATCTTGCAGTTTAGCCTTTATTTTTTGGAAGAAACGTTATTTTTAATAGTCAAGAAAGCTGTTCTAGCTTAGTATGAAAATGAAGCTAGAACAGCTTTTTTCGTTATTATCACGCTCTAGCTGTCTATATAAAAAAAATATTTTCATAAATTTCGAAATTATATAAAGGTTGTTCGGTTTATGAATAAGGGTTAAAATTACATATTGTTAATGAAAAAGTGGAGGAAATACATCATGGAATTGTTTCAATTACCAAAAGCATTCCTGCAAATGAATACAATTTTTATCTCAATTTTAATTGAAGCACTACCATTTGTGCTAATTGGTGTATTTATTTCAGGACTTATTCAAATGTTTGTAACAGAGGACATGGTAGCAAAATGGATGCCGAAAAACCGATTTTTATCAGTCCTTTTAGCGACTTTTCTTGGCATGATGTTTCCAGGATGTGAATGCGGGATTGTTCCCATTGTAAGACGTTTAATTGGAAAAGGTGTCCCCCCATATGCTGGAATTGCATTTATGTTAACAGGGCCGATTATTAACCCAGTTGTATTATTTGCAACATATGTTGCATTTGGAAGTAATATGCAAATGGTATGGTATCGTTCCATTGTCGCAATTGTAGTAGCGATTATTGTTGGGCTTATATTATCATTTATGTTTAAAAACCATCAGCTACGCGATAATCATTTTCCGGAAATCAATCATAAGCGCCCTTTACGTAAGAAAATGTGGGATGTATGTACACATGCTGTTGAAGAATTTTTCTCAATGGGAAAATATTTAGTCATTGGGGCGCTCATTGCTGCTGCAGTTCAAACGTTTGTACAAACATCAACGTTACTAGCGATTGGACAAGGGCCATTTTCTTCATCGGCTGTTATGATGGGGTTAGCGTATATTTTATCGCTTTGTTCAGAAGCCGATGCTTTTATTGCATCTTCGTTTCAAAGTACATTTTCAACAGCATCACTTGTCGCGTTCCTCGTTTATGGACCGATGGTAGATATTAAAAATATGTTTATGATGCTTGCGACATTTAAAACAAAATTTGTAATTGTTGTGATAGCTACAGTTACACTTGTCGTTTATGCAAGCTCACTACTCATTTATGCGATGGGGTGGTAGTTTATGTTTCGAGCGTATATTTTACTTGGATTTACAATTTTAATTGCACAGCTTCATATTTCAGGTAATATAACAAAGTATATTAATATGAAGTACGCGTATTTATCTACAACAGCAGCTATTATTTTTGGTTTTTTAACATTTGTGCAAATTGTGGTTACGTTTCAAAAAGAACATCAAAAAGAAAAACAACAGCATGATTGTAGTTGTAATCATAGCCACTGCGGACATGACCATTCGAAAGATGAAAATACATGGTGGAAACGAATGTTTTCATATACATTATTTTGTTTTCCTATTATTTCAGGGCTCTTTTTTCCAATTGCAACATTAGATTCAGATATTGTTAAAACGAAAGGATTTCATTTTCCTGTTGTACAAGCTGATAGTAAAGATCCATTTATGACAAGGCAATTTTTAAAGCCTGATACGAGCATTTACTACGGAAAAGAAGGATATCGTGGTGTAATGGAGAAAGGGAAAAAAGAATATGTTACAAAAAATCATATTACTTTAAAGGATGAGGATTTCTTAAAAGGAATGGAAACAATTTATAATTATCCAGGTGAATTTACAGATAAGACTCTTTCATTTAAAGGATTTGTGTTCCGTGATGATTCTTCAAAGAAAGAACAATATTTCTTATTCCGATTTGGAATTATTCATTGTGTTGCTGATTCCGGTGTGTATGGTATGTTAGTTAAAAAGCCAGAAGGAGTAGAATGGAAAAATGATGATTGGATTCAAGTTGAGGGAACAATTTCAACTGAATTTTATCAACCATTCCGTGCGAATATTCCAGTATTAGAGGTAACGAAGTGGAATAAAGTGGAACAGCCAAAAGAACAATATGTATTTAGAGGAGCCGATTGATAACAATCGGTTCTTTTTTAATAGACATAAAGTTCTAAAAATTGTTAATATATAATATGTAGTTCACCTAGTGTAATATCTATCATATTAGAAAAAATAGAAAGATTACTATTTTTATGTAAACCAATGATTAAAGAGGTGAAGGAAATGGGAGAAGTAAAGGGAAAAACAGTGAATGAATCAAGAGTTTTTAAAACGAGCCGGGTATTTCCAACGGATTTAAATGATCATAATACGTTGTTTGGAGGTAAAATATTAGCTGAAATGGATATGATTGCATCCATTTCAGCAACAAGGCATTCAAGGATGGAATGTGTAACTGCATCGATGGATTGGGTAGATTTTTTACATCCAGTCCGTTCTACAGATTGTGTAAGTTATGAATCATTTGTTATTTGGACAGGGCGCACCTCGATGGAAGTGTTTGTGAAAGTTGTAGCGGAAGATTTAATTTCGGGTAATCAGCGTATCGCGGCAACATCATTTGTTACATTTGTTGCACTTGGAAAAGAGAATAAGCCGGTTCCTGTCCCTCGCGTGATTCCAGAGACAGAGGCGGAGAAAAAACTGTATGAAATTGCTGTTTTACGTGCAAATCAGCGTCATATTCGCAAAGCTGAGAGTAAAAAAATTGCGACATTATTAAACTTATAACACATATATGTACGAAATGAAAAGCGGACACCTATTTTAGGTGCCCGCTTTTATAGTTTTTTCATCTGCGTATCGTGAGGTGCTCATTAGCAGAAACAAGCAGCGCCGACGATAATTAAGAGGATAAATAATACGACTAGTAACGCAAAGCCATTACCACATGCAAAACCCATTGTTACTTCCTCCTTTATTTTAAGGTACAACATACAATATGTCATTTTTTATTTATTTGACAGGGACATATATCATATAGGAAAAGATTTTTTTTGTTGTATGTTAATGAGCTGAAAAAGGAAAGATATAAGCAGGAAAGTTTATCCCGCTCTTTTAGGGCAGGAAGACTCTGCCTCAAGATTCAGAGAGAAGCAAGGAAAATAGGTGGAAGCCTTCCTGTCTGTAACAGTCCGATTGGTGAGGGCTCATAATCACTCATGATTCAAGTTTCATTTTATGAAGAAAGGACTTTATCCGTGAAGCACTTTATATTTTTTATATTATGTCTCATAGGTGTATGGATGAATATCGATGTAGAAATGGGGAAAAAAATGATTACTGAACATAAAATATCAAACATACATTACGGTAATTTTCAAGTATATACAAATGGAAATGATTTATATCAAAAATTATTTGATGATATAGAGCGTGCAGAAAAGTATGTATATATTCACTTTTATATTGTGGGCAAAGATAAAATAAGTCAAAAATTTTTACATCTGTTAGAGAGAAAAGCTGAAAATGGTGTAGATGTGAAGCTGTCGGTAGATCGTATTGGTGGCTATAAAATGAAGAAAAAAGTAATCGAACACTTACGAAAAAAAGGGGTCAAATTTACTTTTAGTAAAAGACCTACATTTAAACATTTCTTTTTCACTCTCCATCAACGAAATCATCGGCGTATTGTTGCGATAGATGGAAATGTAGCTTATATTGGAGGATTTAATATAGGAAAGGAATATCTCGGTCAAAACCCTAAGTTTGGAAATTGGCGTGATTATCAGATGCGTATTGAAGGAGATGGGGCAGTTGATATGGAGAAACAGTTTGCAAAAGACTGGCAAGCTGATACTGGTGAAGAGCTTTCTTTATATAAAGGACCGAAAATAGAAAGTAACGCACCATATCAATATGTATTTTCAGATGGAAAAGGGTTATGGAATGAATATGGTACATTTATTGGACGTGCTAAGAAATCATTAGTAATTGCAACCCCGTATTTTATTCCGAGTAAGGAAATGATGAAAGGATTACAAGAAGCATTAAATCGAGGAGTGAAAGTGAAGATTCTCGTTCCTTTAAAAAGCGATGCTCTTTTTCTTAAACAAGCTGCCTATCCATATTTAAAGAAGATATTTGATGAGGGAGCAGAAATTTATCAGTATCAAAATGGTTTTTTTCATGGAAAAGTGACAATTGTTGATGATATGAGTGTTGATGTCGGGACAGCTAACTTTGATAATCGAAGTTTTTATCTCAATACGGAGTCGGAATGTTTTATATATGATAAAGCTGTTGTTGATAAAGTAAAGAGGAAACTTGATGAAGACTTTCATAGCTCAAAACGTCTTCATGAGAAGGATTTTGAGAAAATTAGTAGTTGGGATTGGTTTATAGCAAGAATAGCGAATGTTTTTGCGCCATATTTATAGTATATAAAAGCGAAGGGAGCGATTCAATGAATTGTATAGAGGAGCTAATGAGTTATAGCTATTCCCTTATATATAATATGGGAGAGTACATGAATGAAATCCAAGATGAAGAATTAAAAGATATACTTCAGCAACATTTACCGTATATGTTACAAGCGTATAATGAACAGGTGAATTTTCAAGAAGGAGAGAATGTGCAGCAGATGATTTGTGAGCAATTAATATCTCCGCGTATCCAAAATCATATAGAGATAGAAAGGATTAGTACAGGAGATATAGGAATTGCGATTTCATATATTTTGCATTTGAAAAAATTAGCATTATGTTTTGCGCAAGTAGCTGTAGAGGTTGCTAATCCTGAGTTTCGTGCTTTTTTAGAAAAATGCTTTGTGAAAATGAATCGTTATGCATTTTGTGTTTGGCAATATGTAGTGAAGCAAGAGTATAGCATTGGGCAGGTATTTATGAATGAGAAGTTTGCATAAAAAGACGGCTCACACCGTCTTTTTGCAATAAAACCCCTTCCACCTTATAAACTTTTCACCATGCCACCATCAACGAGAAAAGATTGTCCTGTCATATATGAATTTGCCTCAGAGACAAGGAATGTAGCAAACGTAGCAAATTCTACAGGTTGACCATATCTTCCGAGAGGAATAATAGATTCATACTGTTTTTGAACTTCTTCCACTGTAATGCCGCGCTTTTCAGCAGCGATTTCATCTAAAGAAGCAACGCGATCGGTAGCAATACGACCTGGGGCAATTGTATTAATTAAAATATGATAGGGAGCAAGTTCTGCGGCTAAAGTTTTTGACAGCCCTGTAATACCAGTACGGAACGTATTTGACAGCAATAATCCAGGAATCGGTTCTTTTATAGAAGAAGATGCGATATTAATAATTTTTCCACCACGTTCTTTCATATATGGAAGAACTTCACGAATCATGCGTACATAGCTTAATAAGTTTAGCTCAAATGAATGGTACCAGTCCTCATCGGTTAGTTGCTCAAATGTACCAGGTTTAGGACCACCAGCATTGTTGACTAAAATATCAATTGTACCAAAAGTGTCTCCTGTATACTTTACCGCTTCTTTAATATTTTCTTTGTTTGTAATATCACAAACTGTATACATAACTTTTCCTCTGTTAAGAGCAGTTAATTCTTTTTGCAATGAGATTAAACTTTCTTTATTACGGCTGAGCAACATAACATTTGTTCCTTCTTTTACAAGCGCTGTACTAATTGCTCTTCCTAAGCCTTGACTAGAAGCTACAACCAATGCTGTTTTACCAGATAATCCAAGTTCCATCTGTATCCACCTTTCTTTGCTTATAATACCTTCATTATAGAGGAAAGTATTTCAAAAGAAAAAATATTCGCTTTTTTATTTTAAAATTTACAAACATTTACTATATATTTACTGTTTTCTAATATTAGCTTTAAAAATAGGAAGTAATATGAGATTGTACATATTCTATCAAAAGGAGGATAAGCAAATGAATAAATGGGTTAAATCTTTAACTGCTATGGCACTTGCGAGCTCTTTATTTATGGTAGGTTGTAGTAATGGGGAAGAAAAAAAGAAAGATGAGGAAACAACAACACAACAAGATGAAAAGAAAGATAAGGAAACGAGTGGAGGTACACAATCTTCAGATTCAAAAGAAAAGAAATAAGTTTGTCTGATTTATATAGTAGAGCTTCCTCTATTTATAGGGAAGCTTTTTTAATTAAAAAATAACAGAAAAGATATGAAAATAGCTACGTTGGTGTTGCATATAAAAAACCATCTCTAAAAAGAGATGGTTAGAAAAGAATATAACAAATGAATATGATGATCATAATGATTTGTAAAATAGCTTTTGCTACTGTACTACTTAAAAAACCAATAACGGTTGCAATTCCAACCATGAAAGCTTCCTTTGGCGTCTTTTTATGGATTAGTTCCGTTATAAATACCGATAGAAATGGGATGATAATAAGACCAAACGGCGGGAAGAAAAAAGAACCTACGATGATAGACACCATGCCAACACGTTCGCTCCACTTCGTGCTTCCGTATTTTTTTAAGAAATATCCATTAGCAATAAAGTCAGCAATGAAAATGATAATCGTAAATACAATTTGAATGGCCCAAAAGGAAGTGGTTAACTCACCACCATTTATCCCAAAATAATAAATAAAATATCCAGCCCATAAAGCAAGTATGCCTGGAATAATCGGATAGATAAACGCAATAAATGAAATGATGAAACATGCAATGATACAAAGAGTTAATATAACAGTCACTTTACTGCTCCTTTATAGTATCTAATTTATGTACAGCAATTTTTTTAATTTGATGGCCGTCAAGATCTAAAGCTTTAAATTGAAATCCATCATATTCAACTGAATATCCAGGTTCAATATTTAAATCAACTGCTTGAGAAAGCAACCAACCACCGATTGTATCCAAATCGCTATCATCAATATGTAAGCCAAACATGTCATTCACTTCAGAAATGAGAACTTTTCCATCTAAAACAGTGAGTTTAGGGGTTCTTTTCTCAATCATTGGTGATTCATCATCATCAAATTCATCTTGTATTTCTCCAATAATCTCTTCAATAATATCTTCCATTGTTAACAATCCAGCTGTTCCACCATATTCATCCATTACAATGGCCATTTGCACACGATTTTTTTGAAGATGAATTAATGTTTTGCGGATTGGAACCGTTTCAAAGACTGTTAACACAGGATGGATATAGGATTCTAAAGGCTTATGAATCCCCTTTGTTTGATCATGGAAAATTTCTTTTGTATTAATCATTCCGATGATATCATCTTTATCTTTTTCAATAATTGGATAGCGTGTATACTTCTCGGAGGCAACAGTCTCCATATTTTCTTCTAATGTATTTTCAGTAGAGAGACAAACCATTTCTGTTCGTGGAACCATGATTTCTTTTGCAACACGATCATCAAATTCAAAAATATTATTTACATATTTATATTCCGTTTGATTAATTTCTCCACTTTTAAAGCTTTCGCCTAAAATAAGTCGTAATTCTTCTTCAGAATGAGCAAGCTCATTTTCTTTTGCCGGTTGTAAGCCAAATAGTTTTGTGAAAAATAAGGCTGTACGATTTAATAGCCAAATGAAAGGGTACATAATTTTGTCAAACCAAATAAGTGGTTTAGCAAACATTAAAGTAATTGTTTCGGCTTTTTGAATAGCGAAAGATTTTGGTACAAGTTCACCCAATACAACATGAAAAAAGGTGATAATACTAAAGGCCATAATAAAAGATAGTGTATTAGCCATTGGACCAGTAATATTTATTTTTTCAAATACAGGATGCAGTAAATGCTCTACAGTTGGTTCACCAAGCCAACCAAGTCCTAAAGAAGTGATCGTGATGCCAAGCTGACAGGCTGATAAATATACATCTAAATTTGAAACAACGCTTCTAGCAGCTAAGGCTTGTTTATTTCCTTCGTTTGCAAGTTGATCAATTCGGCTTTTTCGTACTTTTACAACTGCGAATTCAGAGGCAACGAAAAAGCCTGAGATGAGAATAAGTAAAATAACGAGAAAAATATTTAATATGTCCAAGTGTGTTCCTTACTCCGAAATGGAATAAAGATGTCACCTCCTGCAAGTATGTTATACTTTTATAATAAATCGAAACGAAAATAATAGTCAAAGAAAATACGCAAAAATTGACATGTTTTGCTAATCGTTAATCATTTTTTGTTATTTTATCCTAATTTATAGAGAATAACCTTCCATTTGCATGTTTGAAAATGGAAGGAGAAAGGAGCTGTTTTCGCTGTTTGTAGATGAAACCTGATTGTTTCATTTTATTCCGCTATTTTAGGGCAATAACAGTCCGATTGGTGAGGGGACATAATCAGTAGGTGATGAAGAAAATCCCCGCTGATTAAAGCTTCACATTATTTTAACATTGTTCTAGTTACAGGGGATGTTGTATGTTTTGTATCCTTTGTTCTCCAAAGAGATTGGAGAAAAGAAAGAATAATATACGGAATATAAAGAAGGAGCAGACAAATTGCAACTATAGTTGGTGAAGCTCCTCCAAATTGAATCATAAATTGTAATAAACCATTTGTATGAAAAATACACTCCATGAAACAAAATGAAACAATAATAGAGCTTAAAATTGATTTATGATTAGAAATAAGAGCGGTAAATAATGTATTCATAAGAAAGGAAGAGGTGTGAATTTCATGTGTTTCTGCATGACTTAAAAAAGGAATCCATTTTTTTATTGCTTGCATAACAATAATCATAGCTGTACTAAGAACAATTAGTATAGAAGAGAAGAAAGGGATTGTTATATATTTTGCCATGTAGAGTGAAAATAAAATCACTATACATTGTAATATAACAACGCTCAACGAATAAGGTATCCAGTATAATAATGAGGCATATTTTTTAATCGATTTTGGAATTTTTAAAAAGATACAACCTATTATGAAACTAATTGAAAAACCGATTGCTAACGTAAATATAAAGTGCGTCAGTGAGAAAAAATACACTTTCCATATGTAAGGAAACAAAGGTGTAGAGTGCTCTGAAGTATACAATGTAGTTTCTGCATTCATAATTAGCTGAGGTGAAAAAAGAATGGATTCATGCATCCAGTCAATCATAGGGATAGAAATCGAAGGGAAATGGACAAAATGATAAAAAATCATAAATAAGCTTTTAAAATAAGAACTTTCATGAGTTAATAATAACGTGGGGAGCGGACTTATCATAAGAACGATAAGAAATCCAATCAAAAAGCGAAACATGTAAGATCGGACTAAAGAAGTCATAAAATTCACCTACTCTTTGAAAATTCAGAAAATTCTTATTGTTATTTTAGCGCTTTTTTGAAGAAGTTACAATATCTTTTTCTTTACATATGGGTATAATCTATAAGTTTATCCTGCTATTTTTAGGCAGTAAGATTCAGAGAGAAATAAAGGAGGTAGGAGCAACATGTAAAAGATTGATAATTGATTTTATGAAGAAATTATGACAGAAATGTGAATAATTTTCAGAAAAATAAAATAAATAATTTCTTTTTTTCTAAAAATATAATATAGTTATGACACAGAAAGTATTTTAGCATAAGGAGGCTTTTTATGAGAATAAAAGGAAATTATGTACCGAAAAAAGAGGTTTTATATTGTACGATTTCATTTACAATAGGTGAAGCGTTAGATCACTTAAATAAAACGGGCTATCGTTGTGTCCCGGTTTTAGATGAAAAGAAGGAAAAATTTTTAGGAAATATATATAAAGTCGATATTTTAGAATACAAAGGATCGTTAGAAAATAAATTATCAGAATTATTAAACGACAAAGATGGATACGTAAAAGAAGATTCTTCTTTCTTTCAAGTATTTTTTTCAATTAAGAAGCTGCCATTCTTATCAGTGATTGATGAAAAAGGGACATTCCTAGGAATTTTAACGCATAAAAAAGTATTTGAACTGTTAGAAGATGCTTGGGGAATTCATTCTAGCAAATATTCTATCATGATAGGAACACAAGACTATAACGGTGCAATTCAGAAACTATCTACCGTCTTAAAAAAATATAGTGGCATTCAAAGTTTAATGACATTTGATAATAATGCGTTATTAGTCCGTAGAATTATGTTTACACTTGGTGAAGAATTTCAGGCAGAAGAACTAAATCCTTTATTAAAGGACCTAGAAGATTACGGATTTCGTGTTGTATATGTAGAGAAAATGAATAATCCACATGAAGTCGAGATCATTGAATAGTACTACAGATAGTTGTTTGATTACCTTAACTGAGAAGGTCTCTCCTCTAAACGAAGGGAAGGTGGAGCTTTCTCAACTTTTCTTTTTGATGGAAAAATATTTTGGAGAGTATATATTTATTTTGCATAATTGTTTTATGAAATAAGTGGAAAAGGGACCTCGTTTGCTAAATCCTTTTGTGGAAGAATGAATAAAAAAGTTGTATATATTATTTTTTTATTTTTAAAATTCTTTATAAAAATATATTTCTATTTTTCGACTAAATATGTTACTATATGTGTGGTAAATATAAAGAGGTCTGACTTATTTCTTTTTTTATAACGTCATAATGGTTAAAAAATTCTAAAAAATCAAAATTATACCGCTGTTTTAGAGCAGTAACAGTCCGATTGGTGAGAGTTCATAATTAGTGGGGATGAAAAAAACTCACTGATTAAAGTCTCACTTTATTAATGGGAGTAATAAAAAGGAAAAGTGGGGAAATTACAGAAAGACATTGTTCTATAAAGAGGTAAAGTTTATTATCATCACGAGCAGAGAGGAGGATGCGTAGCATATTTGTGAAAGAGAAAAAAACAATAAAAGATGCTATGCAAATGAAAGAGATGAAGGGAAGATTAAGGTCAGGAGATACAGTAGCGATTGGTTTAATGCTATTCGCATTATTTTTAGGAGCAGGAAATTTAATTTTTCCACCCGTGTTAGGTCAACAAGCTGGAGAAAATGTTTGGGTTGCTACAATTGGATTCCTAGTGACAGGAGTCGGCCTTCCTCTATTAGCAGTAACCGCTGTAGCTTTTGTAGGGGGGGACTTGAAAGCGTTATCCTCTAGAGTGCACCCTATATTTGCTTTTATTTTTCCGCTAGTTAGTTATTTGGCAATTGGGCCATTTTTTGCAATTCCTCGCACAGGGGCCGTTTCCTTTGAAATGGGAATGAAGCCCTTTCTAACAGAAGGTCTTGTATCAGAGTGGTATATTTTATTTCTTTATACAGCCGTTTTCTTTGGGGCAACTTGGTATTTATCTTTGAATCCATCGAAATTGATTGATTGGTTTGGAAGATTTCTTACGCCACTATTGGTGCTTATTGTTGCTGTTATTGTTGGTAAAGCGATTATTGATCCGATTGGGGAACTCACTGCACCATTAGATGTATATAAAGATCATGCATTTTTTGGTGGATTTATTCAAGGTTATTTAACGATGGATGCTATTAGTGCACTTGTATTTGGAATTGTTGTGGTGCAAGTTATACGTTCAAAAGGGGTAACAGAAAGTAATCAAATTGCAAAAACAACGATTACTTCTGGAATTATTGCTGTATTCGGTTTAACGTTAATTTATTTATCTCTTGCTTATCTTGGTTCGACAAGTACATCACTTGGCGTTTCTGATAATGGAGGTCTTATTTTAACGAAAGTTGTAAATGAGTTATATGGAACGAGTGGCAAAATACTATTAGGCCTTGTTATTACACTGGCTTGTTTAACAACTTCAGTTGGACTTACATCAGCGTGTGCGGGATTTTTTACAAAATTATTCCCAAAATTATCACATAGAATGATTGTAACAATGGTATGTGTGTTTAGTTTAGTTGTATCAAATTTAGGGCTAACACAGCTTATTGCTGTAACATTACCAGTATTGATGATTATTTATCCTGTCGCAATCGTACTAATTGTACTGTCTTATTTTCATAAATGGATTGGACAGCGAAATACAATATATATCGGTGCAATTTTAGGGGCACTCGTTATTAGTCTATTTAACGGTTTAGAAAGTGCAAATATTAAGTTTGAGGCCGTAACAAATGTGCTAGAAATGCTCCCTTTATATAAGGAAGGAATTGGTTGGTTACTGCCATCATGTATTGGTGGAATTATTGGTTACTTTTTATATAGACCAAACGAATCAAATAAGTTACAAAAGAAAGGTGCCTAGGCATCTTTCTTTTTTTAGAGGAAATTCATATATTTTGTCTAAATATTAGGTTGGAAGAAGTGAAAAAACAGTTGGTTTTGGATTTTTTACAATGAAATGTACGTGTGGGAACGATAAAAAAAGCAGAAGTGCTTGTGCTGGAGTACTAGAGCAAGGAGATAGAACCTTACTGTAGCCAGATATAGACATCCCTAATGGAACACCAATTCGTTAATAGGGGAGAGGACTAAGAATGGATGTTGGAAAAGGCTATTTAAAATGTGCAATTCAAAACTTTAAGGCAATGCAAAAGCAAGGAGACCAGACGCTCTCACAGTTATCATATGAACAAATAAGTTGGAAACCTCATGAAGAGGCAAATAGTATTGCGACTATAATCAAACATTTACATGGAAATATGCGCTCAAGATGGACAGATTTTTTAACGACAGATGGTGAAAAGTTAGATCGAAATCGTGATGGTGAATTCGAAGGGGGCTATGCTTCAAAAGCAGAAGCACTAATAGCGTGGAAAGTAGGATGGGAGTATGTTTTTCAAGCGCTGCAATTATTAACTCCGCAAGACCTTTTAAAGGTTGTGCATATTCGGGGGGAAGCGCATAGTGTTATGCAAGCGATTGAGAGACAGATTGTTCATTATTCATCACATATCGGACAAATGATTTATGTTGGAAAATTGCTGAAAGAAAAAGAGTGGGAGTGTTTAAGTATTCCAAAGAAACAGTCTAATCGTTATCTCAAAAAGTGACGTTCAATATAATAGTAAGACATGAAACGGGATAGAGTAGGTACTAAAAAGAAGATCCAAATAACTGATGGCTCAGTTATGGTTAAAATAATCCCTACAGCGAGGGTATACCAAGTGAAATATAATCCTAATACCGTATTTATAGGGATAAAACGAGAAAAGAAAAATTGTTGGCTAAAACAAGTATTGTGAAAGAAGTAGATGCGTACGTAGAGCATTGTGGTAAGAAGATCTTGCTTTCTGACGATTTTTTTCGGGCATTTATGACATATAAAAGTTGGTCGCTTTTTTTACACTCCATTAAACATAAGTATTATGTCCTTCTTAAATTGGTTACTAGTTTATAAATAAGGAGATATAAAGAATACACTCCAATATAAGCTCCGGTGATGAGAAAGAGTGGATTCAACAAGATCCCGTGAATGGTTGTCATAAATACTAAGTCGTGCAGTACAACATCATAAATGTTAAAAGCGGTTAGTATACCAAGTATATATAATGAAAGGTATGCACAAATATCTAAGAAAACACGGACTTTAGGGTGTGCTGCAAATAATAAAAACACACCTGACAAAACAATGGGAACTATACCGATAATTAACTTCAATTCATTTCACCTCTCATACAATATTGCCCAAATTTAGGCGGTCTATTCTATAAAGCTTGTACATAAGTTGAAATAGAGAGGGTGATATTATGAATCGAGGCTTTTTTTATGTGAATTTCACAAGTGTTCGAAAGCTAATTTTATTTACGATTAGTACACTGTTGGCGACTTTTTTTCTAATCGGAATGGTAGTTACTTTGTTGAAAGAAACAAAGTCAACCTATTTATATAATTGGTTAAATGAGCTGTCAATGAACGGATATATGTATGTAATTGGAAAGGAAAATCATTACTTTACACAGGAGTATCGTAATTTAAATCAAGATTTTTCTATTTCATCATTTTTATTTTCTGTAGCCACCAATATTCGATTCGACGATGTCCGAAGCTTTGTTGGGAAAGAACTTCCGGGTTTTGGAAAGTATGATACAGAAATTGTTATTGCAGGGGAAGGAACAAACTATTCTAATCTTCCAATCGAGTCGAGTGTTCCGCTTGAAGAAGTTGTGAAAGAACGGACTGGTGAAGCAGGACAAGTTCAGAAGAAAGATTCAAATGCAGAAAAGAAACAACCGGATCAAACAACGGGAGAACGAAAGGTTGCTTTTATATATCATACGCATAGCTGGGAATCATTTTTACCGTTACTAAATTTAACAAATGATCCAAATCCAGATAAGGCGACAAGTTCGGTTACAAATATTTCAATACTAGGTGAACGGCTTCGTGAGCAATTAGAAAACGAGGGAATAGGAGCAATTGAGGATAAAACAGATGTCGGGAAAAGACTAATTAGTAAAGGTCTAAATAGCAATAGTTCATATAAAGAATCACGTGAAATTGTACAGGAAGCGATGGCACGTAATAAAGAATTGCAATACTTTTTTGACTTGCACCGAGACAGTGCTCGGAAAAACGTAACGACAAAGGCGATTGGAGATAAATCGTATGCAAAGCTTGCTTTTGTTATCGGAAAAGGAAATAAAAATTACGCAAAAAATTTACAATTAGCGACTGCACTGCATGAGGCCATTAATAAAAAATATCCAGGAGTAAGTCGAGGCGTTATTCAAAAAGGATTTCAAACAGGGAATGGTGTCTACAATCAAGATTTATCGGGACAGGCGCTTTTAATTGAAGTAGGTGGTGTAGATAATACAGCTGACGAATTAAATCGTTCTATTGATGCGCTTGCGAAGGCATTTAGCGAATATTTTTGGCAAGCAGAGAAGGTAAATGGATAGACGGGAGCATACAGTCTCGCGTCTTTTTTCTTTTAGAAATAAATAAGAAGTTCATCAAATCGACGTAAATTTCACTATATTAATATCGAAATTTGTCTCTTTCTTCAAAAGGAAACAGACAGGAATTTCTTTATGAAATATCGAAATTTTCTCTATAAACGTTTTTTTTTGCAGAATAAAATGAACGGGATGATAGAGATGATTCGAGAAATCCGAGTAGAAGATGCAGCATCGTTTTTACAGTTGGGGAAGAAGTTAGATGAAGAAACTGCTTTTATGCTATTTGAACCAGGAGAACGGAAGATGACAATAATGCAGCAACAAAAAATGATCGAACGATTTATAAACAATAACAATTCTACAATACTTGTAGCGACGCATGAAGAATAAATAATAGGCTTCATTGTAGTGAATGGTATGGATGTCCAACGAAAAAAGCATGTCGCAACAATTGTCAGTGGGATTTTATGGCGGTATAGGAACAGCTTTGTTTAAAGAGATAGAAAAATGGGCAAGATTACATGATGTATGGCGTTTAGAGCTAACAGTAATGGCCCACAATACAAGAGCAAAGGCACTTTATAAGAAAGTAGGATTTGAACAGGAAGGATTAAAAAAAGCTTCTCTTATTATTAATGGAAAGTGTGTCGATGAGTATTGCATGGCTAAATTATTAAAATAAGAGGTCGTTTTATGAAAAAAAGATGGATCCTACTAGGTGTTATAGTAGTTGTAGTTATCGTTGGAGTATCGGGTATCAATTACAAAATGTATAAAAAAAGGCAAGCGCAAGAAGTTAATGCGACTGTAATGTTTCCGAAATCTGAAGAAACAATTTCAAAGGTGGAAGGAAATATCGCAGTTGTCAATAATGCGAATTCTATCCTTGTACTTGTAAATAAGAGTAGGCGGTTACCAGATCACTATAAGCCGCAAGATTTAGTTATTCCGAAAGTACGTTTCTTAAGTGAAGGAAATCAAGAGAAAAAAAAGATGCGGAAAGAAGCAGCTGTAGCGCTGGAGAAAATGTTTCAGCAAGGAGACAAGGAGCGGATATTTCTATTTGCAGCTTCTGGATTTAGATCGTTTGATCGACAAAAGGCGTTAAATACAATGTATAAAATACAAGATGGAGAAGCGAAAACGGCGATGTCTAGTGCAGTTCCAGGAACGAGTGAGCACCAAACAGGTCTTGCAATGGATATTACATCGCAATCTGCAAAATTTCAGTTAGAATCTGTCTTCGGAGAAACAAAAGAGGGGAAATGGCTCGCTAAAAATGCCCATAAATTTGGGTTTGTTATTAGATATACAAAAGAAAAAGAAGGAATTACAGGGTATCGTTATGAACCTTGGCATGTACGGTATGTAGGAAACCCGCAAGCTACATATTTATATGAAAATAACCTCACCTTAGAAGAAGCGATGAAGTAATATAGTGAGGGGAGAAGATGAAATGGCCATGCTATATAAGAAGAAAGTATATGCATATATTACAAGGGAAAAAGAAGGAGTTATGCAGTTGCTTGTTTCTAAACATCGTGATATGCCAAAAGAGAGGATACAAATTCCTGGTGGTATAGTAAGGCCGGAAGAAAGTTTGGAAGCTGCTATATTACGTAAAGTAATGGAAGAAACAGGACTACGTCATTTGTATATTGAGCGTTTTATCGATGACTATATGATCTATGTGAAGGAAAACCAGGAGTACGAAAAACATCACTTTTTTCATATGTCATTGTTAACGGGAGTGAAGGATATATGGGAACATATAGTAATTAAAGAAAACGAAAACATAACATTTTGCTATGAATGGGTTGATATCGGAAGATGTCCTGCATTAATAGGAAAGCAAGATGAATTTATTTATCGCTTGCTTGAAGGGATGTATGTAAAATGAAAACCGCCTTAGGTGAAGTGTATTCATCTAAGGCGGTTTTTTATTTATTTTGAAAAGTTTAAAGGTCGGATTGAAAAGAAAGATCCTTTTCACGTATTTTTATATACTTTAATAATATAAAAGAAAGGCAAGCAGAACATAAAATAAGGAAAGCCGCTAGGATATAGATTGTCCGAACCCCAAACATATCCGTAATGATTCCGACACTTAGTATGGAAAGTCCAGAAGCACTAGAAATGAGTGTGCCATGAGCTGTATAAATTTTGGATAATAAGGCTGAAGGTACACTTGATTGTAGAACGGTCATTTGAGAAATATCGCGAATTTGATAGGCAGGTCCCATGAGAAGGCAGAGAGCTAGTGCGATAAATCCATGGCTTGTTATGCCATATAAGAAAGTAAGTACACTGAATATAAGAGATCCAATAGCCATTGAGCGTATTAAATGAAGCTGAATATAGGAACTGATTCGCCATGCTAAGAGGCCGCCTAATAATGTTCCAATATAATAGCTTGTATTAATATATCCCCACCATTCTTCGCCTTTATGAAGAACAGTTGTTACATAGGCCATTGTAATAGCTCCCATCCAAACGGTTCCAGCCAATGTTTCGATTAAATCCATATATGTAATTGTGCGAAGAGATGGATGTTGAAATAAAAGTTTCCATCCTTCAAGTAATGCAGAGATAGAATGAGCGCTGGAATTTTTAGCAGTTTTTTCAATTTGTATAGAGTGCAAAGAAAAATACAGTGTAATACATCCACAAATCATGAACATATTGTTAATTATTAGTGTAGGCGTTGCTCCGATGATAAGGACAATCATACTTGTAAAAGAATAAGCTGCTGCTTGTACAATTTGTGTTGAAAAAGAAAAGATACTATTTACTTTTACTAGTCTTTCTTGCTGTGTTAATCGTGGAATAACAGTGTATAGCAGAGGAGAACTCCATCCTGTACAAAACGAAATAAAAGTAATAAATGCCAAAAGAGCAATAATATTTGATGATATAATTGGGAATAGAAGTGTTAAGAGAATGAGAAAGACCGTTTTTATCCATTGGAATCTAAAGAGCAGAGAGTAAGATGAGAAACGATTGATGAGAAGTGGTGCAGAAGCATTTGCAATCAAGTTTACAATAACTTGTAGTAATGGAAATAGGGCTGTGATAGTAGCAGATTTTGTTGTTATATACAAATGAGTAGTTAGAATCATAATATAAACAACATCAGCCAGGGTCATGCACATTTTAGATATCCAATAAAAGGGCGATGGCTGCTTACACAATGGGGTAACCTCCTATAAATAATTATTTTTATATTCATTTTAATTTGTAAACGAAAATTTCGAAAGAATTATATTTTTTGTAACTTTTATACAAGGATTTTTCATGTATAATGAAGAATATATTAATATAACATTTTAATGATAACTTATTGTAACAGTGAATAGTATAATAGCTATCAGCTAATGGTTGTTTATATTCAGTATGGAGCATTATGAATGGAAGAAATGATTTATTTTTCTTGAATATTTAGGAATGAGAATTACTGCCTGTGAATAGAGGATAAACCATTCTTTTTTTCATATACATATAGAAAATAGAATAGAAGGCGAGGGTTGTATATGGCCGCATGGGTTGTTTGGTTTATTATAGCTGGAATTTTATTTATCGCTGAGATGTTATCCATTACTTTTTATATGCTTTGGATTGGGATAGGAGCGGTTGTTGGAGGTCTTATTGCACTGTTTGCTCCAGAAGCATTATTTCTACAAGTTGTTGTAGGGGCAATGGTAAGTTTGACATTGACTTTCTTTACAAAGAGAATTTCTAAAAATTTTCGAGAAGCAAAAGGATTTACTGATACTGTTGATAAACTTGAGGGGAAAAAGGGGATTATTACGAAGGCGATTACAAATGAAGAGAATGGAATTGTGAAAGTAGATGGAGACACTTGGACTGCTATTTCTGATGTGCCTATTTCAATTGGGGAGAAAGTCATTGTTATAAAGAGGAATAGTACAGTTTTACATGTGAAAAAGGAGAGTGAATAAGAATGGTAGCATTAACATTAACGATTATTTTTGCATTAATTGTCATTATATTTATCGCGTTAACAATTAAAATTATTCCGCAGCAAAAGGTTGGAGTCGTTGAAAGATTTGGTAAATTCCGGTGTGTTCTAAATCCTGGATTAAACCTTATCATTCCAATTGTTGATCGTGTTCGTGTTTATCATGATTTACGTATTCAACAAACGAATGTACCGCCGCAAAAAGTAATTACACGTGATAACGTACAAGTAGAAATCGATACGATTATCTTTTATCAAATTGTTGAACCAGAACTTGCAACATATGGTATTTCAAATTATGAATACGGTGTTCGCAATATTACATCTGCAACAATGCGTCAAATCATTGGGAAAATGGAACTGGATGAAACCTTATCAGGACGTGAGAAAATTTCAACAGAAATTCGCCTAGCTCTTGATGAAGCAACAGAAAAATGGGGCGTCCGTATCGAACGTGTAGAGGTAGTTGATATTAACCCTCCAAAAGATGTGCAAGCAGCAATGGAAAAACAAATGAAAGCAGAGCGTAATAAGCGTGCTATTATTTTAGAAGCAGAAGCTGCGAGACAAGATAAAGTACTTCGAGCAGAAGGGGAAAAACAAAGTAAAATATTAATGGCTGAAGGGGATAAGGAAGCGCGGATTCGAGAAGCGGAAGGCGTAAGAGAAGCGAAAGAACTAGAGGCGCAAGGGGAAGCGAAAGCGATTGAAATCATCGCAAAAGCGGAACAAAATCGAATTCAATTCATACGAGAAGCTAATCTAGATGAACGTATCCTTGCGTATAAATCGTTTGAATCATTAGCTGAAGTAGCAAAAGGACCAGCTAATAAAGTATTTATCCCTTCAAATGCAATTGAAACACTTGGAACTCTTGGGGCAATCGGAGAAATCTTTAAAGAAAAACAAGCAAAGACATTGCCTTCTTCTGACGCGCCAAAAGAGCAATAATAAGAAGAAAGAGAAATGGATTTCCATTTCTCTTTTTTGGTTTGAAGTGAAAGAGTAAACATGGTAGAGTTTTATTTTGGAAATATTGAAAAAAGGATGGGATCATGATGCAAATACTATTAATACGGCATGGGGAATCAGAAGCAGATATTTTACATGTACATGAGGGACGAGCAGACTTTGAACTAACGGAGAAAGGAAGAGAGCAAGTTGCAAAGTTAGTCCAAAAAGTAAAAAGTGAATTTCCTCCAGATTACATATGGGCTAGTACATTGAAAAGAGCTAAGGAAACCGCGGAAACTTTGGCAGAAGCAGTTGGATGTCCAGTGAAATTTGAAGAAGAATTAATGGAGTTTAATAACGGTGGACAGGCTGGTATGTCTTTTGAAGAAGCAAAAAAATATCCAGAGCCAAAATATCTTTATGATCGCTTTGAAAATGGAGAATCTTTTATAGAGTTTCGCATGAGAATTGAGGCGATATTTTCAAAGATTATAACGGAAAATAACCATGAAAGAATTGCGATTGTAGCCCATGGTGGAGTAATCACTTGTATATTGAGTGCTTTTTTTCAAATGCCAATAAATAAAGAGTATTACTTTAAAATGGGGGATACGGGAATCAGTTTGCTTGAATTGACAGGAAAGCAAAGAATGGTTCACTTTATGAATGATACAAGTCATCTAGAAATAAGAGCTTGATAAGAATAGGAAAAAGATTCTATAGTTGCTTTATACGAGTAGGAAATTTACTCGAACAAAGCAACTGAAGAATCTTGAATATGCTCGGTTACTAACATGTGAATTTGAGCCCGATGATGATAAACGTGTGCAATGATTTCAAGTAACCATTCGAATCGAGAATAAGAAACACCCCAATATGCAGTTGTTATATGAGCCAACTCTTCGTGTGAATAAGATAGAAACGTTTCAGAAAGAAGATCATATCCCTGAAGCATCGTTTGCTGTATTTCATGAATGGTTTTTGGTGTATGTTTACGATAAAAAGTATGTAATTCCTCTTGTGGAGTCTCATTTAAAATGAGTAAATCTGCATGACAAATAAGAGAAAGGTGAGCGTACATTTCAAATAACGATCGCTTATGTTGAATTGGTTTTATGTTTAAATCCGATTCAGTGAGTGGATTCAGCATTTTGATAGATGTATGAATCGCAATTTTTAATTGATGTAAAGCAGCTTGAACAAACATTGTAATTCTTCTCATCTCCGTATATAATAGTTTTCTGAGAGTATTATATCATACTTAAAATTCTGAAGATTCTAGTAGTTTGACTAGGAAAATGAAAAGTATTATATTGTAAAAGGTCGTATGAAACGAGAAATAGAATCGAAAGCAATTATTGAGTTAGGAGTTTAGACCAATGAGTTCGAGATATGGAAGAAATACAATTGTTGAAGTCAATTTAGATGCTATTAAACATAATGTGAAAGAATTTAAAAAGAGAATTCATAATGAAAATATCACGATGATGGCAGCTGTAAAAGCAAATGCATATGGACATGGAGCAGTGGAAGTTGCAAAAGCAGCGATTGAAGCAGGTGTTCAGCAACTTGCTGTTGCATTTGTGGATGAAGGAATTGAGCTACGCGAAGCTGGCGTGACAGTTCCAATTTTAGTTTTAGGATATACACCCGTAGAAGCTGCTCAAGATGCAATCGAATATGATATTATGATGACAGTATATAGAATAGAAGAATTATCAAGTATAAATGAAATTGCGAAACAGCTTCAAACGAAAGCGCGTGTTCATGTGAAGATTGATACTGGCATGAGTCGTATCGGTTTACAAGAGGAGGAAGTTGCTCCTTTTTTAAAAGAATTACAAAAGATGAATCATATAGAAGTAGACGGAATGTTTACGCATTACTCTACAGCTGATGAATTAGATAAAACATATACGAATATGCAGACGAAGTTATTTGAGAAAGCAGTGAATACGGCGAAAGAACTAGGGATGCAAATCCCTTATATTCATAGTTCCAATAGTGCAGGATCAATGGAACTTAGCAATACGTTTCAAAATATGGTTCGCGTTGGGATTGGGATTTACGGTATGTATCCTTCAAGAGATGTAGATCATACAGTTGTATCTTTGCAGCCAGCATTATCGTTAAAGTCGAAAGTAGCTCATATTAAACATGCGAAAAAAAATCGTGGTGTGAGTTATGGGAATACGTATATGACAACGGGTGAAGAATGGATTGCAACCGTTCCGATTGGTTATGCGGATGGTTACAATCGTCAGTTATCAAATAAAGGTCATGCATTAATCAATGGTATTCGTGTACCTGTTCTTGGACGTGTATGTATGGACCAATTAATGCTTGATGTTACAAAGGCGATGCCTGTACGTGTAGGTGATGAAGTAGTTTTCTACGGAAAACAAGGAGATGAAGAAATTCCGGTTGAGGAAGTTGCGGATTTATTAGATACAATTAACTATGAAGTGACGTGTATGTTAGATCGAAGAATTCCACGCGTTTATAAAGAAAATCGTGAAACAACTGCGGTTGTGAATATATTAAGAAAAAATAATTAAGAAAAAGGACTGAATTGTAGCAATGCAATTTAGTCCTTTTTCATTTTAAAAAATCAATATGTATATTAGAGCGAAAACTGTTGTAATCTACAACAATTAAAAATAAGAAGGATGTTGTAACCATTCATCTAAATCACTATTCCCTTGAACGGATAATAATCGATATAAGTATCGATATGGTGTTCTGCACTGCTTTAAATCAGGAATGGGCATGATTGTTTCGTAACCTTTTTGAAAAGTACGAGCTTCTTTTTCTGTAAATACGTATTCTAATCCAATAAAATCAAATTCTCTCGGGGCAATAGCGTAAGCTTCGGTATCTACTAAACCAGTAATTCTAGAACCGTCTGTTAAAAATTGAGTGGGGTCCATATCAATTAAAACAAGAGTTGCTTCTTTCGGTGTTGGAAGAGCATGAAGCTGAGTTTGAAAGTTTTTTAATGTATTACATATTTTGGGGTTATGAGAATGAAATTTTTCTACGAGTTGCTGACTTACCTTTTCAATGTGTTTGTAAAATTGATTGAGCCGAATTTTAAAAGTTTCAGTTGGATTCCCAATATAATTTGCTGTATATTGATGAATTTGTGCTAATCCTTTTCCAAGGCTATATAAGAGAGAATCCGGTTGGCCGATAAATGAGTCGAGCACTTGACCGCTTAATTTTTCAACAACAACATATTCCCGTTCGAATCTATGTTTCTGTAATATTTTTGGAATAGGGAGCGTAGTATGTTTTTGCAATAATGTATGTATAATTTCAAGAGCATGCACGTTTCTTGGATCAATTCCAAATAAGTATTTACATCCCCACCAAAAATCATTGTTAGGTTCTGATGTCATTTTAGAAGAACGAACGATGACTTCTTCCTCTTTTGTTTGTATGAGCCAGACATCACTTGCATGATCTTCATAACCTGGGTCCAATGTATTTATAGATAGAATAGGTGAAGAAAATAGTTTTTGAAACATAAAAAACGCTCCTTTCTTTGCATATTCATACATTCATTATATAGCATAATTGAAATAAGACGCTAAATAATGAAGATCTTTGTTCCTAGTGTTCGAGTATACATTCCACTCTATAAGAATAGTAAATAAGAATGTTGTTTTGCAATTTTGAAGGAGGGGATTGGGGGGAATTATATCATTTTCTCTATTTCTATAGGAATTATCTAAATAATATTTTTCAATTTTTTTGTATGATTAGCAAGGATATGATAAGGAATTTATAAATTGTGTTGAATAGGAAATTAGAGACATATAAAGAATATAATGTTGAAAAATGATATGTAAAATGAAAAAGAGTATGATTATAAAAATATTTCTCAATAATAAAAGTGGTTTGAATATATAAAAAGTTAATAGATTATCATATATAATAAATGACAAATCATTAATAATATTAATTATTAAGTTAACTCTGTTAATAGTTAAGAAAGGAGAATATGATGGCGAAAGTTCTTGTAATTCATTTTCCGGGAGAAGGGCATATTAACCCGACATTGGCAGTGCTAAGTGAATTAATAAAAAGAGGCGAAAAAGTTGTTTCGTATTGTATTGAAGAGTATCGAAATAAAATTGAAACGACAGGTGTTGAATTTCGAATATATGAAAATTTTCTTCCTGAAATCAATATTATGGAGCGAATAAAACAAGGGAATAGCCCTCTAGAGATGTTGGCAAAGATGATTGAAGCTACTGATCGTATTGTAGATAATATTCTAGAGGAAATAAAAGAAGAACAATATGATTATTTAATTTATGATAATCATTTTGCAGTTGGATACATTTTGGCGAAAATCTTGCAGGTCCCAAAAATTTCTTCTTGTACAACTTTTGCTTTTAATAAAGAAACCTCTCTTCATGATAAAAATGAACGTAGACAAATAGACGAAAGTTCTCCGCTCTATCAGTCTTGTATATTAGGTATGAAAAAATGGGAAGAAAAATATGGAGTAAAATGCAATGACTTATTGGATATTATGAATCATCCAGGAGATATTACGATTGTCTATACATCAAAACAATATCAACCTTACTCTCATACATTTGATGAATCATATAAATTTGTTGGATCTTCAATCGCACCGCGTAAAGATGTGGAAAGCTTTCCACTCAAATTTTCAAAAAAGAAGCCAGTCCTTTTTATTTCGATGGGAACGATTTTTAACCAACAACCAGAACTATATGAAACATGTTTCAAAGCATTTCGAGATTTAAATGTAACTGTGGTGTTAGTAGTAGGGAAGAAAATAAATATCAGTCAATTGGAAGAAATTCCAGCGAATTTTCATGTATATAACTATGTACCACAATTAGAAATATTACAACATGCAGATGTTTTTATTACACATGGAGGAATGAATAGTTCTAGTGAAGCGTTATATTATGGAGTTCCACTTGTTGTCATTCCCGTTATGGGGGATCAACCTTTTGTAGCAAAACGAGTCGAAGAATTAGGAGCAGGAATTCAGTTGGATCGTACAAATATAACCCCTGAAATATTACGTGAAGCGGTAGAAATGATACTAGATAATAAAAGTTTTAGAGAGAAAAGTCGTAAAATAGGGGAGTCTTTACACGCGGCAGGTGGATATAGACGAGCTGTCGATGAAATTGTAACATTCACCTCAGTTGCTATGCATAAATCAGGCTTTTCATTAAAAAATAGTAAGTGACAACTAGAAATCTACTCTAATGAAAATGTATAGAAAATGGAGTGATTTTGATGTCAAAAGTACTTGTAATAAATTTCCCAGCAGAAGGTCATATTAACCCGACAATAGGTCTTGTCAAAGAACTTGTGAATAGAGGAGAAGAGGTTATTTACTATTGTGAGGAAGAATATCGTTCTAAATTGCAAAATACTGGCGTTGAATTCCGGAATTATAAGAATTATTTGAAGGAAATCCGTTTGCAAAACAGAATGAAGGATATGTTTAATCCAGTGCAAATGATATATAGGTTCTTAAATGCAACTGAAAAGGCGCTTCCTTTTCTTTTGGAAGAGATGAACTGTGAAAAGTTTGATTATATCATTTACGACCAACATTTTTTGTTAGGGAGAATTTTAGCTGAAATCCTGCAATTACCAACGATAGCTTCTTGTACAACATTTGCAATCAGCAAAGAGATGTTTGCGGAATTATCTGCCCGAAAAAGTAAAGTAGATACAGATTCAGCTTTATATAAGGAATGTCAAAAGATTTTAGATAGAATCAGTAATCGCTATAGACTGCAAATTACTTCTCTGGAACAACTTTTTTATTATGAGAGTGCTATGACATTCGTTTTTACTTCTGAATATTTCCAACCACATGCAGAGCAATTTCATAGTAATGTGAAGTTTATAGGTCCTTCTATCATTGCGCGTGAGGAGAGAGTGGAATTTCCGTTTAATAAGCTGATAGGAAAAGAAGTAATTTACTTGTCAATGGGAACGGAGCTGAATCAACAGATCGAACTATATAACACATGTTTCCGTGCTTTAGAAGAATTTGATGGAGTAGTTGTAATTTCTGTTGGTAAGGACACGGATATGACGAAACTTACAAATATTCCATCTCATTTTATTGTGCGTCCTTACGTTCCACAACTAGAAGTCTTACAATATACGAATGTATTTATTACACATGGCGGTATGAACAGCGTGAATGAAGGGCTTTATTATGATACACCACTTCTTGTGTTACCAATTACAAATGATCAACCCCTTGTAGCAAAACGGGTTGAAGAATTAAATGCTGGTATTGTTTTAGATTATCAAAATATTACACCAGCTGCATTGCAAAAGGCGGTAAGCCATCTCCTTAATAATAAAGTTTATAAAGAGGGAAGTAGAACAGTAGGGTTAAGTTTACGGAAAGCAGGAGGTTATCAAAAAGCAGTAGATGAAATAATGAAATTTAAAAAAGAGATGCTATCTCGTTCTTTTTGAAATAAATAGAAGATTTCTATTCAATGGAAACAAATAAAATGTTTAGGAATATCATCACGTTCAAAAAACTAAAATAATCAAGTATGAAAAGCTGTTTTTGGCAATTATTGTTGCAAAAAACAGCTTTTTTTAGTAAACCAAGCTTCTTTTAATAATGTTACAACGGTTTCGATTGCATCGATTGGTATTCCTCCGAATCCTAGTAGAATGTAAGCTTCTCTTCGTAAATCATAGATTGAATCGTATATGGATAAGGGGTAAACTTTTACACATTTTTCAGCAGCTGATTGAATGAGTTCGTGTTCATTCATGCCATTATGAACATGAAGCACAATATGAAGTCCAGATTGATTTCCAAGTATATCAACATCTGCACCCATTTGATTTTCAATTGATTTCACTAATGTATGATGTTTTTTCTTATATAGTGTACGAACGCGGTTTAAATGTCGATCCCAGTCTCCTTTTTGCATGAAGTGAGCAAGAGCAAGTTGTTGTAATTTGGAAACGGTTTGTTTAAAAATGCCACTAAGTTTGTTGTAAGTTTCTAAAAGATGATTCGGAAGAACGATATACCCCATTCTTAAAGATGGTAAAAATGATTTTGAAAAAGTACCCATGTAAATGACGCGTTCATTTGTATCAAGTCCTTGCAGTGAGGGAATGGGTTTTCCAATATAGCGAAATTCTCCATCGTAATCATCTTCAATAATATAGCCATACCGATCGTTTGCCCATTTTAATAACTCTAGTCTCCTTGATAGTGGCATAATCATCCCATATGGAAATTGATGAGAAGGTGTAACATAAGCAACATTTGCATCACAATTGCTGAGAAATGAAATGTCTATTCCTTTTTCATCTAACGGAGTAGGGTGAATAGGAAGACCACAGCTTTGAATAATAGCTTTTACACGATGAAATCCAGGGTTTTCTATTGCATATACTTTTTGTCGTCCAAGTAATTGAATAAGCAACCAAAGAAGTGGCTGTATACCAGCGCCAACAATGATTTGATTGGGCGAAGAGTGAACTCCGCGAGCGTGATACAGATATTTTGAAATATGAGTACGAAGTATAAGCTCTCCTTGCGGGTCTTCTTTTGTAAATAAGTCGTTTTCATATTGTAGTAAGCATTCTTGAAGTGCCTTTTTCCAATTTGAGAGAGGAAAGGCTGTTTGATCAATATTTCCTTGACTACAATCAAAATAGATTTGTTTGTTTGAGACTTTTTCAAATGGATAAGGGGGAATTTGTTGTTTATATGGAATCACATTTGCATCTATTTCAGCGACAAATATACCACGCTTTGGCTTACTGTCCACATATCCTTCTGCAGACAATTGCTGATACGCTGACTCAACTGTAATGCGGCTAACTCCAAGCTGTAATGCTAAGTTTCGATGAGAAGGAAGACGTGTCCCAGCAGGAAGAGTGCCTTTACAAATTCCTTGTTTTATAAATTCGTAAATTTGTATATAAATAGGTGTCCGACTCTCCACTTGTAGAGGAATGATTAAATCCATAGTATTTGCTCTCCCCCCATAACTGGCCTTATAAAAAAGAAATGAACTGTCACTTAAATGAAGGCCAGTTTCGATTTAAAGTAATAATATAACATTCAGAAAGTTTTATAAATAGTTAGGGGAGATTGGATGAATATTATCGAAATAAAAACAGAAGAACAATTAGATGAGGTATTACCCGTTTTGCAACAATTACGAACGACTCTTACAAAAAAGGAAGCACGGGTTTTATTTCGCCGGATGAAAGAAGAACATTATCAGCTATT
This sequence comes from Bacillus cereus group sp. BfR-BA-01492, assembly GCF_022662815.1. NCBI lineage: Bacteria > Bacillati > Bacillota > Bacilli > Caryophanales > Bacillaceae > Bacillus > Bacillus cereus group sp. BfR-BA-01492. The sequence continues at coordinate 50,878 of NZ_JAKUEH010000006.1, read as the reverse complement.
TTCTTTAATGAACGAAAATGGTGAAGCGGTTAGTCTTGCTGGTGTAGCTGTGGGTACGAACTTTTATAATAACAAGCACGTTTTTGTATATGACCTTGTAACAGCGGAAACGTACCGATCAAAAGGATATGGTGAAACATTACTCTCGTATATAGAGCGATGGGGAAAAGAACAAGGCTGTAAGTGTATTGCTCTGACATCATCTATGCAACGTGTAGATGCACATCGTTTTTATGAAAGAGCAAAATATAAAAAAGTGAGTTATTCGTTCTGGAAGGAATTAAAATAAAGAAGGGGCATCTTAAGCTCCTTCTTTATTTTTGATATCGAATTTTTATTTCATTTAATTTCTTACTTCTGCTCCTTTTTTATAAATGCGGCGAAGACTGTTTTCTTTTTTCTAAAGAAGCAAATGAAAAGGCATCTTTATTTTTCGCATATGCTTTTTGATCTGGAACAGAGGGCGTTACAATTGTTTGAGAATCTCTTGCTTTTCGTGCGTCTTGTATTCCTGTTATCATAAGTTTAATAAAAAGGATTGTAATAAAGAATGTCACGAGTGTATAAAAAATAATCCATAATGAAAGGTTCATTTCATAATGATTTAATCCAATTAAGCCTGCCCAATCATTCGAGAGTGAAACAGGTTTGAACTCACCTTCGTTTAGTTCTTTCATCTGTATCCCACCGATTATAATGTTAAGTAATGCTAGATGAATCATGAGTATGAGTGTTTGAACAATATGCTCCATAAATAGAACGAATATGCGATCGAGTAATAAGACTCGTAAGTGTTTTTTTATAATATAGAAACGAGTTGCTCCCATGAGTTGTGAGCTTAATATATAGTCTTGTTGCATAAACTCATCAACTTCCGAAGAAATGTATAAAAAAATTGTAGGTAAAGCGATAAAAATGAGTACAATCGCTTGATAAACTGCAAATGAAATATTAGGGTTTAGTTGATCGACATTTGATGTAATGAGAATATTCACGGGTGCTATGAGTATGAACGCGATAAATAAAGTTGGAATATAGTAAAATACTTCAGAACATACTTGGGAAAATCTCTTGAATTTTGCAGCATATAAACTTAAGAAGATTCCTATACATGTTCCAAATAAAATACGTAACAAACTAATTGTTATAGCAAATAAAATTGTAAATTTTGCCCCATCTAAAATTTGTAAGAAAATAGGTTCTCCAAAACGGTCAGAGCCAAAAGGTGGCATTACAGATGGGGGAAAAGGAGCTTTTCCAATTAATTCGTTCTTGTCATTATAAAGTAGCAAGGGTGCTTCTGGTATACTATCTTTAAAGAAGAAGCTATAAATAAAGCTAGCTGCAATGAAGAGAAAAAGATAAGTGAATCCGATTAAAAAGCGTTTTGATTTCCAAATCCCCCTCATAACAGTTCTCCTTTCATTTGTTTTTGCAATCTATTCATCATAAAAGAGAGTATTTGAAAGATAATATAAAACGGTAAAATAATCATCATAAGTATGATAAATATAGCCGAGGGTGAAATAAATGCCTTTTTAAATAAAAATTGAATAATCCCTTGCATGTTAAAAATAAATTCTAAGATAAACAAATTAGAAAGTAAGAAAACAAAAATTGTTTTTAAATGGTGGAAGAGGTGGATGGATATATTTTTGAATAAATGAATACATAGTATATAACTTGATGATAGGCCTTTTCCATAAGCCACCTCTACATATTGCTTCCTATGTTCTTCGTATATGTATAAAATCATCATTCTAAACATTTGTATAGTAGGTAACACTGCTAAAGATAAAATAGGAAGTAAATAGGCTCGATTTTCTTGAAAAGATATAATGGTGACTGGAGATTCCCCGAACTGCTTAAGAAACCAGATGAAAAACATTTGTGAACAAATCATTATCATCATATCAGGGATAGCTTCTAATACAAAAATAAATCTGTTTATCCACCTTTTAATAGAATCCGTTGCTAAAAAATAGAAAAATGCCATGCCAGCTGAAAGAAAGAGTGCAAGAATAAAAGCTGCGAACAAAACAGTAAAAGAATATATGTAAGGTTCTAATACAGTTGGAAATAATGGTATTTTTTTTGAATAACCGAATGGCGCTTCTGATGATAGAACGATTAAAGACGTTGGAGAGAAAACTTCTTTTAACATAGTAAAGAAATGCTTGAAAAATTGAAGTGGCTGAAAGGTAAATTTCTCTTGTGTGATAAATAAGTAAGGGAAATTTAATAATAGTAAGAGTGATAAAATAATCGATAAAAGTTTGCTTATGAATGAAAATATTTTATGTAACATGAAACCTCCTCCATTAACTTTTTACAATATTATACAACGAAATACAAATTGTTGTTAGAATTTTTTGATAATGATACACTGTATATTGGTAATATAATAAATTCAAATATTTAGGTTGATGCAGGAGGTGTCAACAGTAAATGGAAAATGTAGACAAGTGTGATTGAATATGTTGAAATGTAACTATGAAACACTACAAACCAAAAGAATTTTCAGAGATGATTCACGTGTCTGTTAAGACCTTGCAAAGATGGGATAATGAAGGTGTTTTAATCGCTTACTGAAACCTAAAAGGAAGAAGATACTACACAGAAGAACAGTATAAAGAGTATATGAATATTCAAGAAGAAAATAAAGTAGATAAAGTAGTGATTTACGCAAGGGTGTCAGACCAAGGACAGCAAGAGGATTTAGAGAATCAAATAGAGTTTCTAAGAACATTTACGAATGCACGAGGCATGATTGTAGATGAAATCATCCAAGATGTAGGCAGTGGATGAAACTACAAAAGAAAACAATGGAACAGATTGATTGATACTTGTATGGAAGGAAATATTTCAACGATCATCATTGCACACAAAGATAGATTTGTTCGTTTTGGTTATGATTGGTTTGAGAGATTTCTTCTTAAAATGGGAGTAGAAATTATTATCGTTCATAATGAAAAACTCTCACCTCAAGAAGAGTTTGTTCAAGATTTGATATCTATCATCCATGTATTTAATGGTAGGGTATATGGATTGAGAGAATACAAAAAGAAAATGTCGGAGGATAAAGAATTATGAAGAGAGCATATTTCATAGAGCTTAAGCCGACAGATAAACAAATAACTAAGATCAATCAAACGATTGGGGTGTGTAGGTATGTGTACAATCTGTATCTCTCTAAATGCAAAGAGTTGTATGAATCCGAGGGGAAGTTTCTGAGTGGATACGATTTTTCTAAATGGTTAAACAATGTCCATACAAAAGAATATGACCAATGGATTAAAAAAGTGTCGAGTAAAGCGGTAAAACAGGCAATTATGAATGGAGATAAAGCTTTCAGTAATTTTTTTAAAGGTTTGTCCAAATTTCCACGATATAAGAAAAAGAAGAATCAGGATGTGAAATGCTACTTCCCTAAAAATAATAAGACGGATTGGAGAGTAGAAAGACATAGGGTAAAAGTTCCAACACTTGGTTGGATGAGAATAAAAGAGTATGGTTATATTCCGGAAAATGCGATTGTAAAAAGCGGGACAATATCTAAAAGAGCTGGAAGATATTTTGTATCTGTGCTTTGTGAATTAGAAGAGTCAACAACAAAACCAGTACTTAATCAAACAGGCTTAGGTATTGATTTAGGAGTGAAAGATTTTGCTGTACGAAGTGATGGCAAAACACATAAAAACATCAATCAAACAGGTAAAGTAAGGAAGTTAGAAAAACGATTAAAACGAGAACAGCGCTCTTTGTCTCGTAAATTTGAAAATTTTAAAAAGAGAGGTGAAAAATCTGCTACTCACAAAAGAGCGAATATAGATAAAAATATTCTTAGCGTGCAAAAACTACAAGCTCGATTAGCAAATATTCGATTAGAGTATGTAAAATCTATTGTAAATGACGTGGTGAAAACCAAGCCATCGTTTATTACAGTAGAAGATTTAAATGTGAAAGGTATAATGAAGAATAAGCATCTATCTAAAGCAGTTGCACAACAAAGTTTTTATACATTTAAAATATGGCTATTAGCTAAGTGTAAAGAGTATGGAATTGAATTACGTCAAGTAGACAGGTTTTACCCCTCTTCAAAAATATGCTCATGCTGTGGTCAAAAGAAAATGGATTTAAAATTATCTGATCGAGTATATAAATGTAAATGTGGCAACGTAATGGATAGAGATGTAAATGCTTCGATCAATCTTTTACAAGCAAAAGAATATACAATACTAACTGAAATAGATTGTATATATGTACGGTGGGCTACATCGGAATTTACGCCTGTGGAGTGTTAGACCAAACTGTAGTAGCGAGTTGTTGGCGAAACAGGACACGCAGAAACAGGAAAAGTCTAAGAGTATATATTTTTCTATATTTTTAGTAGCAGGTAGTATGGAACGTATATATTTAGAAGGTAAAAAAGTGATTGTGAGAGAGATAAACGAGGCAGATATTCATTCGTTATATGAACAAATATATAAAGAAGAAAAGCCGGAATGGAAAAAGTGGGATGCTCCATATTTTCCATTCTCTATGCAAGAGTACTCGGAATACAAGGAGAAGTTACAATCTAAGTTAAAAGGGGAACCCTTGTCTCAACTCCTTATTGAGGTTAAAGGTGAAATCATCGGAATAGTTGGGTTTTATTGGGAGTATAAACCGACGCGCTGGTTAGAGATGGGTATTGTCATTTATAATCCTGCATATTGGAACGGTGGCTATGGTACAGAAGCTTTACAATTATATAGAGATTTGTTATTTGAAAATATGGAGATTGGTAGAGTGGGATTAACAACTTGGTCTGGAAATGAGCGAATGATGAAAGTGGCTGAGAAAATCGGAATGAAGTTAGAAGGGCGAATGCGAAAATGCCGTTATTATAATGGAACCTATTATGATTCTATTCGAATGGGGGTTATTCGTGAAGAATGGGAAGAATTAAAAGCGGTGAAGGAGTGAAAGGACGTACGTCCGAATGACAATTATAGAGCATGAAGATGAGGGGGAGTGAAAAGATAATTCGAAGTTAACAGTCCAAAAATATGAACTATCAACAAAAGTTGATATCCCTGATTTTATTCCTATAATAGGTGAATATGGTCTTGAAGTGTGTGGGGAATTAGGATTAGGAACATTTGGTTATAGGTTTCATGCAGGTCAAGAAACTGGTGCGTATGTTGGTGGTGGAAAAGTCGGTGGCGGTTTATTTGCTAAATTTGTTAAGCAGGGAGAAGAATAGTTGTGTTTAAACAAGCGAGAATTATAAAAATTTTCGGTTTTTCAGCCTTACTTATATTTAGTTTGTTTGCTCCTTATGGGTGGGGAAAAAAATTAGCACTTATTGCTTTTGTGCTTATACTAGCCGTTTTATCTTTTGGTACAACAAAATTATTGGAATCTATAACTAATAAATTTAAAAAGAATCGAGATAAGTAGTTTGCTTAGAAAAAAAGAATTTTAATTATTCTAGGTAGACTTCCACTTATTACTGAGACATGGATACTGCACTCACAGACGCAGAAAATTGTACTTTTTGTAGGAGATCTAGTGGTACTTTAATATTATTTGAGGGTTAAAAAATAAAAAAAGAGAATAAATTAATGAAACTTTTACCGATTGGAACCGTTGTAAAACTAGAAGATGTAGAACCGATTATTATGATTATTGGAAGAATGGTTGTATCAGCAGATAAACGTGATTTTGATTATGTGGGTGTTCCTTACCTAGTGGGCTATTTAGGTGATGAAAAAGTATTGTGCTTTAATCACGATAAAATTATAGAGGAAATGCATAGAGGATATATGACTGAAAGTGAATTAGTTTTACGTGAGAAATTATTAGAAATGTAAATTAATTTAAAAGATACATATAAATGTTAAAAAATATGATAGGGGAAACGAAATGGGAAAGATAACGAGAATCCTTGTAATTATCGGTATACTTGTACCTCCTGTATTGTTGCGGAGTGTACCTGATATTCCTCTAAATGATAAACTTGTGTTTATAGGTTTACAGCTATCTGTAGGCTTTCTCGCAGTAGTGACGTTAGAGATTATATTTAGAAACCGTAAAAAGAAGGGAGTAAAATAGATATAGATTGTACGGAATGGCAGATAAAAATATTAATGATTCATCTTTTCATTAAAGAGACTAACAGGAGCGGGGAGAAATCCTTGCTTTATTTTTGGTAAATATTGGTGTTGACCTTGATGTACCCTGAGGAGGAAAACAAAAGAGCCGACAGCTCGGTAGTATTACTTAACAACTCTTAAGTTTGCTACTTTTGGTAGTTCTACTGCGTAATTATTTCTCATATAAGTTTCTAAATTAGAGTTAGCCTGTTCTAACTCCTTAGTATCCTCGCTAGACATTGCTTCTATAACTTTACTAATTAGAGCACTCTTCATATTCAATCCTCTGAGTTTATCTTCTTTTGCTGAGTGTCCTTCGATGTTTATCAATTGAGTTCGAACCTCTTCGGCGACTTTGTTTTTACCTAGTAATGTTTCTAGAAATAGAATTGCTCTCCTGTTGAAATATCCATTCTCTAATAGCTAATCTTTGTGTCTTTTGCCTGTTTTGTTCAACTCTTTAAGGGTTATACCGAAGAAGTTTGCAACTTGAGGAGTAGTTATAAAGCCACTACTTAGCAGTAGTAACTCCTTTGTTCTCTTTAGTATCTCTTCTCTGTTAAACGAGCTAGTTTGCTGCTCCTTTTGTTCAACAACTTTAATAGTTTCTTTTGAGCTTATCATATCACCCCATCTCCCTTTGGTTTTAATTGGTAACTACTCAGGTACCCTCTTGATTTGAGGGTTTCTTTTGAGGTACTTCAACATGAAGTAGAACGAAAAATGTGTCTACATTGTCTTCATATCGAAGAAGCTCCATTTCCAAAAGATGTGACAAACGCGACTTAATATGGGCTGAATATTCAATTGATGGTGAACTATTTCACACAATATTTGTATCTATCCCTTCAGTGGATGTCTGAATTCTTTCGAGATGTATATTAACATTAAATCAGTTAAGGCACAATCAACCGCCTCATTCACTCTTTTGGTGAAAGCTTTTAAGAAAAAGAAGAAATCCGTTCTAAAATTGTAGCTTCTCCGATTGTTCATTGTGATGAAACAGGACTTCGTAATCAAGGAAAAACAGAATGGGTGCCCTATAGTACCCCTGAGCTCACCATTCGATATATTCATCCCAAACGTGGGACTGTGGCCATGAATGCGATTAGGGTATTGCCTGCATTTACAGGTATCGCGGTGCATGATTGTTGGGAATCCTATTTCTAATAATTAGGAACAATAAGTTAAGTGAGTATATTATTATTCTGTAGATATTGGCAGACTTCAACTTGAAAATGCGAAGGAAACGAACAGCGATTATCATCGCCATGCTATTAAATGACCAAAGTGTCTTCAATATTAAATACGTAAATAACGAAGCTCCTTTAGGAAAAGACGAAGTGTATGACTAGCAAAAAGGAAGCATTATGAAACTTAAGCTGCCAAGAAAAAGTTTATCGGTGAAATGGTTGGTTAGTCCTTAGTAAAAAAACAGGAGCCCCGCTTCAAATTTGTGTAGAGGGAAAGGGGGGCGATATAGCTAGGTGGATTTCGTTATTATCGATATATTGTCCAAGTTCCAATGTCTTGAAATCCTAACCGTTTATAAATTCTCCCGGCAGCTTGGTTATGATAGAACAAGCAAAGTGTTTTTCCTTCTTTCTTAAAATCTTGAATCATTTGTTGGAGTATGAGCGAAGCGTATCCTTTGCCGCGATAATTCGGATGTGTACATACTCCAACAACCATTGCAGATAAAGAATTTTCGGCTGATGTAGAAGCGGAAGAGACCATTTCTCCATTTTCTTCAATGTAATATGTACGTCCTGTATTTGTTTCGAGTGATTGGCGCAATATTTTTTCAGATTGATTTGACTGTGGGAATTCTTCAATGTTGTTTCGAAGGTGCATAATTCGCTCGACATCCTCTATTGTTGCTTGTTTAACTGTCGTATGAATCATCATTTTTGGTAAGGCAGTATCATCTTTACATTCACAAAAATATGTTTTATTTTTTGTTCCAAGATGTATACCATGTACATCTTCAAGTTTTTCTACAATGTCTGATTTACCAGAGATTTTAAGTGGTTTGTGAGAGGAGAGAATAACCTCATAGTCCACAATAGAAAAGTTATCCTTTCCATATAGGATAAATGAATCATGAAAGCGCAGTAATACAGACTGCAACATTTCATTTTCTGTAAAATGCCCCCATAATTCTTGAAAGTCTGCATCGTATCCAAATGCTTCAATATCACCAATGATAAATAGGTTAATGGATATTTCCTCTTTTAGAAATATAAGGACCTGTTCATGGTCACGCTTTGTTAATTTCCGTATCATTATAATTCCCTCTTTTTCTTTTTTCTAAATATTATTACTTATCAGTTTTAAATGCAATATGAAAATGTATGTTTAGTTCATGAAGTTTCGGAAAAACTAGGAAAGATATGACAAAGGAGGTTATGAACGGTGGAACATCCAATTCAAGGATTGATGAAAGCGGCAATGGAAAATTTAAAGGAAATGGTCGATGTTAATACAATTGTTGGAGAGCCTGTTCAAACGGCTGACGGTGGTGTAGTATTAACAGTATCTAAAGTAGCATTTGGTTTTGGAGCAGGAGGGTCTGACTTCCAAACCAATGATGGGCCGAAAGCGAATGGTAATGCTGCATTTGGTGGCGGAAGCGCAGGGGGGGTTTCTATTACACCAGTCGCGTTTCTTGTTGTGAATAAGGACGGTGTAAATATTCTCCACTTACAAAATGCGACGCATTTAGCTGAAAAAGTAATTGAACTAGCACCGCAAACCATTGATAAAATCCAGTCTATTTTTCAAAAAAATGAAAAACAGACTGAGCCACATCACCCGCAAAATCCAGATGAAATTGCGTAAAAAAGCCTGTTTTTTAACAGGTTTTTTTAATTGTAATCAATATGTAATAAAACTTACGAAATTGTAAATAGTTTTTGAAGTTTTTTCTATGTTTCTAAAATTTTTCATGTTAAAATATGCTATAGAATTGAAACATATAAAACGAAGGTGGCTAGGTGCTTTGTCTGGAGGATCTGACCAAGTAAAGAATATGATATATATTAATGGTAATCGTCGAGGTCATTGTTTTATTACTTCTGGAATTACATTTGAAGAGTTTGCAAATAATATCCCTTCACCTCTTCATCAAGTATTGCTTTTGAAGCATAATTTTGAGTGGACTGATTTTCATTATCATACTTTATTTGAATATGTTGAAGAAGACAATATACATAAGTTAATAAAAGCTGAAATTGATGAATTTGATGAGTTTTGTTGGGTTGATTTTGATGATGCAAACGATTTAGATGAATTAGAGCCGAAAGAAATTGCGGAGTTATTATACTTGGCTCATAAGAAAGAGCCGCTTGGAAGAGCGTTCTTTCCATTGCTTAAAAATCGGTTTGTGTATTTTTCACATGATGATGGTTGGTATAACAAAGTATATTACCGCAGAATATCCGATTTTGTAGGGATGCTCAGCAAGGTGATTCCGTATAAGGTCGGTTCTTTTGGAAAGAAACGGTTTCCGTTCTTTCAAAAATCGAAAATTTTCCCAGCTATTTCAAAAGAAGTGATTCTTGAACTGATTCCGCTCATGGAAGACGGATTGTATATTGATTTGGGTGGAAAGATCGAGTCAAGAAGAGGGCTAGAGATTCCTGTATATGTAATTGGTTCGTATGAAAGTACGGATGAGGTAGTGGATAACATTGAGGAATTAAAAGAAAATGCAACAGAAACGGGCTGGCTTATTTTTGATAAGAAAGAACAAGAATGGCAATGGATTGCGGACTAAGAAAAACTTGACGGGGTTGGTCAAGTTTTTCTTCTGTTTTGAAAGGAGAGAAAATGAAGAAATATTATACGATTGTAGGCATTGTGAGTCTTATTCTTATTGCAGTATTACTCTTAACTTGTCCGAAAGAAGCTGATTTTCGCTTATATATACAGGATAAATATGATTTAAACTGCAGTCAAGATGACTTTACATGTGTACAAAATGTAGGAAAACAAGAAGAAAAAATGCAATTTGTAAGTACGGATACACGAAATGGTGTATTCTTTCTAACAATAAAACAAAAATTCGAAACAGAGGCAGGTAAAAAGAAAGAATATAGCGGATTTGGTATATTTGGTACATTTTTGTTTGTTTCAGAAAAGACTTTCTCATGATAGAAGGTCTTTTTTTTATCTTCCTGTTCATATAGATAAAGTAAGACAAGCATAGGAGGGGTATGAATGAAGAAAGTATGTATTGTTTGCGGAGGAGAGGAGTTTTTTACATCTACATTATATGCTCGAACAAAACAAGACTGGGCGTATGCGCCGAATATGTATCGGTTTGAGAAAGTCTTTATAGAACAGCGAGATGAGGAAAATTATCCTGTATTTCAAGAAATTACCGCAAAACATTGCTGTGCATGTGGACATATTATGTTATATCATGAGTGAACACACCAAGTGAAACTTGGTGTGTTTTTTATAATGCTGACAAAACGAACGGATATAACAAAGTAAACAAGACAGAAAAACTGCCAAACCCAATCGCTGTATATCCGAGAGTTTTCGCTCCGAAGTTAACAGCTAACAAACCAATTAAAATAGAAAGGGAACCGAGTGTAACAGGATAAAAGGCGATTGAAAATAAAGAAAGAAATAAAGCAACATAACCAATAATTGTACTTGTGTTACTTCCTTCCACTTCATTTGAGGTTTCTTTATACCTTTTTCTTATAGGAAGGTGATGCGGTGCAATTTCAGCTGCATACTCTTCGTTTTTTTGACCACTTTTAAAGCGGTGTGTTCGTTTTCTTGGCATATACATCCCCCTCTTTCAATTGGGTGTATCTTTATTATTTTTCATAAAGAAGAGAACATGAATATGAGTTATATCCAAATAAAGAAAAAATTGGTGAATATAGAGCCTGTTGCTATCATGTCCAGCTCTTTGGAAGAATAAACAGGAATTGAGGAAAAATGTGTAGAAAGATAATGAATGAAAATAAAGGAAGGTAGGGGGAAGGGATGACAAAATTTAACTGGCATAAATCAGCAGAGAAACAATGGAATCGTAATGCAGAATCTTGGAATCGAAATAGTCAAGAAATGTGGGATCATGGTAGCCGCAGTACAATTATTCCATTTTTTGAAAAGTATGTAGAAAAAGGAGAGGCGGTTTTAGATATTGGCTGTGGTGATGGGTATGGTACATATAAATTAAGTATAGCAGGGTATAAAGTATGCGGAATTGATTTATCAGAGCAGATGATTCAAAAAGCAAAAGAACGAGGAGAAGGAGAAAATTTATCTTTTATAAAGGGAGATTTATTAGCATTACCATTTGAAAATGAGCGTTTTTCAGCGATAGTAGCTATTAATTCTTTAGAATGGACAGAAGATCCATTGCAGTCATTGCGTGAGATAAAGCGTATTTTATATAGTGGTGGATATGCCTGCATAGCACTTTTAGGACCAACAGCAAAACCGCGTGAAAATAGCTATCCCCGCTTATACGGTGAAAATGTGGTTTGTAATACGATGATGCCGTGGGAATTTGAAAAATTAGCGAAGGAGCAAGGGTTCCAAGTCGTGGGTGGCATGGGTGTTTATAAGCGGGGAGTAAATGAAAAAATGCTTGAGCAATTATCTGTAGAACTACGGCAAGCATTAACTTTTTTATGGGTATTTATGTTGAAAAAATAACATCTAAAGAAAGGCATAAGTTTTAGGAGGGAAATAAGTGCAGAAAATACAAAAAACTGATACAATATGGTCAGAACCAATTAAAGGGGGACTAGGGTATATGACAACTACTACAACAGTTAAATCTGATATTGAGATTGCACAAGAAGCTCGTATGAAAAAGATTCAAGACATTGCAGCTGAACTAGACATTTTAGAAGAAGAACTGGAACCTTACGGTCATTATAAAGGAAAATTATCCCTCGATATTTTTAAGCGCTTACAAACAAAAGCAGACGGAAAAGTTGTTTTAGTAACAGCAATTAACCCAACTCCAGCAGGGGAAGGGAAATCAACGGTCACAGTCGGCTTAGGTCAAGCGTTTCATAAGATTGGTAAAAAGGCAGTCATCGCTCTTCGTGAACCATCCCTTGGACCGACGATGGGGTTAAAAGGTGGTGCGGCAGGCGGAGGCTATTCGCAAGTTGTGCCAATGGAAGATATTAACCTTCATTTTACAGGCGATATTCATGCGATTACAACAGCGAATAATGCATTAGCGGCATTTATCGATAACCACATTCAACAAGGAAACGCACTTCAAATTGATACGCGTAAAATTGTTTGGAAACGTTGCGTTGATTTAAACGATCGCGCTCTTCGAAATGTCGTAATAGGCCTTGGTGGACCAGTTCAAGGTGTACCGCGTGAAGATGGATTTGATATTACAGTAGCATCTGAGATTATGGCTGTATTCTGCCTTGCAACGGATATTCAAGATTTAAAAGCACGTTTATCTCGCATTGTAGTGGCTTATAATTTTGAAAACCAACCAGTTACAGTGAAAGATTTAGGTGTAGAAGGTGCATTAACACTTTTATTAAAAGATGCATTAAAACCAAACTTAGTACAAACATTAGAAAATACACCTGCTATTATTCATGGCGGTCCATTTGCGAATATCGCTCACGGTTGTAACAGTGTAATCGCAACAACAATGGCTGCGAAATTAGGTGACTATGTCATTACAGAGGCTGGCTTTGGTGCGGATTTAGGTGCTGAGAAGTTTCTTGATATTAAAGCGCGTGCGGCAGGAATTAAACCGGAAGCGGTTGTTATTGTTGCAACAATTCGTGCGCTGAAAATGCATGGCGGTATAGCGAAAGATCAGTTAAAAGAAGAAAATGTAGATGCATTAGCAAAAGGAATGGAAAACTTACAAAAACACGTTGAAACAATTCAAAGTTTTGGAGTTCCATTCGTGATTGCAATTAATAAATTTATTACAGATACAGATGCAGAAGTTGCATATTTACAAGAATGGTGTAACGAACGTGGCTACGAAGTATCCTTAACAGAAGTTTGGGAGAAAGGTGGCCAAGGTGGTGTAGACCTTGCTGAGAAAGTATTGAAAGTAATTGAAAAAGGTGAAAATAAATACGCACCACTTTATGATTTAAACTCATCATTAGAAGAAAAAATTCGTACAATTGCTCAAAAAGTGTACGGCGCAAAAGATATTGAATTTGCTCCGAAAGCACGTAAGCAGTTAGCTCAATTTGAAGGAGAAGGTTGGGGGAACTTGCCGGTATGCATGGCGAAAACACAATATTCTCTTTCTGACGATGCAACAAAATTGGGACGTCCATCGGACTTTATTGTGACAATTCGTGAACTAAAACCATCTATTGGTGCAGGGTTTATCGTTGCGTTAACAGGAACAATGTTAACAATGCCAGGTCTTCCAAAACAACCTGCTGCGCTTCAAATGGATGTAAATGAAGATGGGAAAGCAGTCGGTTTATTCTAAAAGGTTGTAATTCATCTCGTTTATCTGTAAACTATATATACATCAAGTGGCGCCTTTCGATGGAAAGGCGCCTGTTTTTTGGAGGAAATTATGTTTGATCCAACTGCTTTTGAAAATTTAAAAGTAATCGTAGAGGGAGCTATTTATGATTTCGATTTACACGGAGATATTCTTGTTACGAATCGAAAAGATATGATGGATCTTGCGTCATTACGCCGTATATACAATATTTCATTTCAATTAACAAAACGATTAGAACATGCGGTTGAAGCAACGTTTTCGCTATCTGTTGATGCGAAGAATTTGTCTGGTGAAATATTAGAAGTCCCGCAATTTATACCGGGATGCGAAATGAAATTAGCATTTTCATTTCCGGTAGAACAACCAGAAGTAATGTGTCCTAAAACAGAAACACTATTACAGTCGATATGGGGAAAAGAACGAATGATTGTGCAAACAATTTCATACGAATATAATAAGCAAGCGACTTCATATTATAATAAGGCAGAAGTTCTATTTCAAAAAACGATTACAGAAGACCATGTTGATGATTTAATAGCTGTTGTTTCTCACATGATAGAAACAGTGCGAGAAATACAGCATTTTCTTCAAAAATAGAGATAAAGGAGAAAAACGAATGATAAAAGATATGCAACCATTTTTACAACAAGCTTGGGAGAAGGCAGGTTTTAAAGAGTGTACTGAAATTCAAACACAAGCAATTCCAACGATTTTAGACGGACAAGACGTTATTGCTGAATCTCCAACAGGAACAGGAAAAACATTAGCGTATTTATTACCCCTTTTACATAAAATTAATCCGGAAGTAAAACAGCCACAAGTTGTGATTTTAGCGCCAACACGCGAACTTGTTATGCAAATTCATGAAGAAGTTCAAAAGTTTACAGCGGGAACGGAGATTTCCGGTGCATCTTTAATTGGTGGTGCTGATATAAAGCGTCAAGTAGAGAAATTGAAGAAACATCCGAAAGTAATTGTCGGTTCACCTGGACGTATTTTAGAATTAATTCGCATGAAAAAATTAAAAATGCACGAAGTGAAAACAATTGTATTTGATGAGTTTGATCAAATCGTAAAACAAAAGATGGTTGACGCTGTGCATGATGTTATTAAAGCTACAATGCGTGATCGTCAATTAGTATTCTTCTCGGCAACCATGACAAAAGAGGCGGAAGAGGTAGCGCGTGATTTTGCTGTGCAACCACAATTCATACGCGTGAAACGTGCAGAAACAAAAAGCTTAGTAGAGCATATGTATATCGTTTGTGAGCGCCGTGAGAAAAATGAGTATATAAGAAGAATTATGCATACAGGACATGTGAAAGCGGTAGCGTTCTTAAACGATCCGTACCGCTTAGACGAAATTGCAGAGAAATTAAAGTATCGCAAAATGAAAGCAGCAGCTCTTCATGCAGAAGCAAGTAAACAAGAACGAGAAGCCACAATGCGCGTATTCCGCAGCGGGAAACTAGAAATTTTACTTGCGACAGACGTAGCGGCTCGTGGGTTGGATATTAACGACTTAACACATGTCATTCATTTGGAACTACCAGATACGTTAGACCAATACATTCACCGCTCAGGGCGTACAGGGCGTATGGGAAAAGAAGGAACTGTTATTTCTCTTGTCACACCACAAGAAGAACGTAAATTACTGCAATTTGCGAACAAATTAGGCATTGTGTTTAAGAAACAAGAAATATTTAAAGGGACATTCGTAGAGTCGAAGCCGAAAGTACAAAAGAAAAAGAAACCTGCATTTACTGGGAAAAGAAAACCGAGATAAAGGAAAGAAGACATGGCTATAGTTTAAGTTTACTATTAGCCATGTCTTTTTTTATGCTAGAAAGCTTCCATATAAATTAAAACAAGTCATCCTATTAAGATATCTACATGATTATTCTCAAGAAGATATAGAAGAAATCCTCATTACTTAAATCGCTTTAAACGCTCCTTATAAGTTCATATTTTTTATTATAAAAGAAAAAGGAAGAAAATGAAAAATCATTTTCTTCCCTTTATGTAATGCTATTATTTTGATTGATTTTTACTGATTGACATAATGAAGAATCCAACAATTCCTCCAACAAGTGGAAGTGTAATCATACCAGCTAAAGTAAAGTATTTACTTAAAAATAGTCCGTTTACATCCATTACCCAGCCAGTGACAAATAATAACATCATATATAGTACGAAATAAAACTCACGATTGGAAAGCATTTTATGTTGTGCAGTTTTCATTATCAACACCATCCTTTTATGATTTATAATGGAATTGAAAATGTCACAATTTAGAATGTAAACTGTCACATTTTGTTCACAATTTAATTGTAAAACTTTCCAAAGAAAATGTCTAGTATTTTGTGTCGAATTTTCGAACGAAATTAAAGCGTTTTCATTAAAAAGAAAATAAAATACATACGATGGAATGAACTGGAGAGAAGAGAAAGGGGGAAGTAGATGACTGTTTATCATTTTTCTGTTAAAACAATGACTGGAGAAGAGAAGTCGCTCCGAGATTATGAGGGAAAGGTACTCTTAATTGTAAATGTCGCTAGTAAATGTGGGTTTACACCACAGTATAAAGGGTTACAATCTTTATATGAGAAGTATAAAGAGCAAGGATTTGACATTTTAGGATTCCCGTGTAACCAATTTGGAGGACAAGAACCAGGAGAAGAAGAGGAGATTCTAAATTTTTGTGAAATGAATTATAGGGTAACCTTCCCATTGTTTGCAAAGATTGATGTGAAAGGTAAACATGCTCATCCGCTATATCAATATATAACAAAACAAGTGCCAGGCATATTTGGAATAAAAGCTGTAAAGTGGAATTTTACAAAGTTTTTAATTGGTCGTGATGGAGCAGTAATGAATCGTTTTGCTCCGCAAATAAAGCCAGTGGAATTAGAGAAAGAAATTGAAAAACTTCTCCTCTAAACAGCTTGTTCTATTTTTCTGCTACCGATTTTTGAATACCTAGTAGAACGTAACGGTATGATATTTATTATAGGAAAGACAGGTTGTAAAAATATATTTTTTGAAGAAAGAGCACTTTGTGTATAGTTGCTCTTTTTATTTTTCATTTAATAGGTACATGTTTTTTCGCTATGATACAATTGTATTAGTTTATCGCGCTGATACTAAATATAGAAAGGAGCATCAAAAAGTGAGCTTCCTAGATGAATTTGCAAAAGGAGTTAAAGAGTATTTAGAAAACGAGAAGAATGAAAAAATGGTTAAGGATGGGCATAGAGATGTGATCTTTCGATATTTATATCAACTAGAAATTAAAATAGGGGTTGTAAGGAATCCCGATTTTTCTTTTTTTACATCTGGTCTACGTTCGCATATAGTAGTAGAAAATATCGAATTTAAAACGGAAGTGAATACTGAACATAATATAATTGAAATTACAAAAATTGTTGATAAAGTAGCTACTTCTCTTGATACAATTATTGTACAAGATGGAGAATTATTTGCTTTAGGTCGTAATGAAAAATTTACAACAAAGATCTTAGAAGACTATTTACGTGAAGTATTTAGTGAAAAGTTAGGATTATCATTAAATGAATGATTCGGCGTGCTCAAATAAGACTTCCATATAATTTGTTTTTTAGCAGTCTGTTGAAGTGAATTTTGATATAACGATATGAGTTCCTAGTACTTTTGATAGGTCTTCTAACTTTCATGAGGACATAAAAAAATAGTCACCCTTTGATACATGAAAGGGTGACTGCTATAATCTTAACTTGATGACTATGGCCCTCGATTGGTCTTTTTAATACCTAGTATTTTATTGCTTTATTCATGAGAAGCGTATGAATAGAGCTTCTTTTTCTACATATTATCTTTCACAAGCAACCCCGTCACCATCACGATCTAATTTTCGGCTGTATCCAGGTTGTCCTGCATATAGAGGCGCTTTTCCGGCATTTTTAACTTCTTTACAATTTTTATAGTATACGTGACTATTATTGTTTTCTGTAGAATTTGTTTGTTGTCTATGAGCTTGTTCTTCAGCTTGACGTTGTTCTTCTTGCTGTTTACGAGCCTGTTCTTCAGCTTGACGCTGCTCTTCTTCTTGTTGTTTACGAGCTTGTTCTTCAGCTTGACGCTGCTCTTCTTCTTGTTGTTTACGAGCTTGTTCTTCAGCTTGACGCTGCTCTTCTTCTTGTTGTTTACGAGCTTGTTCTTCAGCTTGACGTTGCTCTTCTTGTTGTTTACGAGCTTGCTCATCTACTTCATTCTGTTTTGTAAGTTTTTTATCTGTTTTTTCAGTTGCAACTTTTTTTTCGTTAGCATTTACCTTTGGAGTGGAAGGTGTCGCTATAGCTGATAGTACCCCGAAAAGAATAAATAGGATACCAGTAATGAAAAATTGCTTTTTTGCCATACCAGTTTTTTTAATGACAGATAGAATGGATAAGACAAGAAAGAAAATGAATAGAATGAAGCATAGATTAGCAAAGAAATTAACGATAGGATGCTCTGTTTCTGCTGCGCTTATTCCAAATATTAAAAACGAAATCATAAAACAAACAACTGCAGGCCTCCCGTATTTCATTGCTTTCCCATTTTTCTTAAAGGATGCAATGATACATAAAATGAGTAAAATGATAGCGATCCAAAATAAAATTGTACTAAGATTACTCCAAAAAAACATGTTTTTACCTCCATTTGTAAAATATGACCTGTTTAATTATATAGAAATATATTAAGGATATATAGTTTAAAACAAAAATCAAAAAAATAAGTTATTTAATAGGTTTTAATATTATTTTTTCTTTATATCATAAAAAATAGATATAAATACTATTACTTTTTTGGTGTTCATTCATAGAGTATAGTATCTCGTCTGAAAGGAGGGAAATGGAATGAACTTACAATTATTAGTGACTTGTATTTTAGAAGAAAATGGTGCGTTCTTCTTAGTTACAAAAGTGGATGATGTTATTACGTTAAAAGTGCCAATTACTGAAAGTTTAGCAAATTTATTTCTAGCGCTAGGTGTACCAAGATGTTCTTAATATGAAGTAGTATAGTAGGAAGGTGTGAGAGAACTCCGCTTTCCTACTAATACATAATATTTTTATGTTAACTAAATATATATAATACTAAAACGGTTTTTATGTGAAATGAAAAAGAGAAAAGAAGTGCGGGTTTCTATTTTTATATTTGCGATTTCTATATCGTTTACATTTCTTCATTCTGATTTACTGCTGCATTGTATGATTTGGAAAGGTGGAACAATTTCGTGCGGACATGCATATAGTATAGTGCTATAAAGCATGTGAAAGTAATCCAATAGTATAGAAATGAACGAACTCCTTTCTGAAAAATAGATGAGGTGATAAATGAGATGAAAAAACTAACATACAACTTGCCGATAGAATTGCGAAGAGAATGGTTTTTAGTAGAGTTGGCCTACTTAACAAAAAAATATGGAATTGAAATCGGGACAGATAGGGATGAAAGTTCTCTATTCTTACAAGATCAAGTTACAAGGCAGAAAATAGGTAGTGGCCTATACTATGATAAGTATGACGATGAATATATAGTAGAAGGATTCCGTATTAGTAAGTAGATAATGATGTATGAAGATTTTGATGCAAGATAAAAAAGATAGGCAAGTTATAAGTATACATCTTTTTATGAGAGTGGTGAAAGTATGGAAGAAATTGATCATCTAAAGTCCAAAATAGAAGACTTAAAGTCAAATCAAAAGGAAATTATGAGAGATGTTCGTAATTTGGAAACTCGTACAACGATTAACGAAAAAGATATTTCTACTATAAATAAACAATTAGAAAAAATAAGCTTGAATACAACTTGGATTTTACGGATTATTATCAGTTCCATTATTGTAGCAATTTTAGGATTAATTATGAAAGGAACTATGTGAAGCAATATTTTATGTTTTCATTTGATGAAGGGTATTTAAGAGAGTAGATTCTAACAAAAATGAATCTGCTTTTTTATTTTGTATTGTATACAAAAATATTTTTATTGAGAAACATTATATTAGTTTATTTTTAAAAGGAGTTCAAACTGAAAGAAAGAATAGCATTGGTAAAGTAGGAGGCGCTGTTTTATTTCAGAGATGCTATTTATCCCGCTATTTTAGGGTAGCCCGATTGATGAGAGTTCATAATCAGTGAGGGATGAAGAAAACCCCCACTGATTAAAGTTTCACTTTATATAGTTAGCAATTTGAAAAGATAAAATAATTAGGTTTGAATTTATATTAGTATAAGAAAGTGCTGTTATTTCCAAAGGAGGAGTTTTTATGAAAATCATGAAAAGGTGTATTGTTTTATTGATTGCATTTCTTTTTATTTTTTCTATGTATTATAGTAATAATGTGCAAGCAAACATAGGAACGATAAATGGAAAATGGTTTCCTACTTCAGAGGCATTTACACCAGGGGATTGGTTTTTAGGTGAGAAACCTTTCAATTATGATGAAAATAGACCACCCATTGTCTTTGTGCAAGGGAGAAATGGAAGTGCAGATACTTGGTATGGAGAAACGGTGTATCATGAAATGAATGATATGTACGAATATGCATTTCGAGCTGGATATCAAACCGTATTTATTCAACTATATGATGCGGCTGGTAAGGGATCCGCTACTCAATGGAAAAATGGACAATTATTAGCTGAAAAGCTAGAAGAGATATATACCTATTTTGGAAAAAAAGTAAATATAGTAGCTCATAGTAAAGGAGGGATTGACACACAAGCAGCCCTTGTTCAATATGGAGCAAACCGTTTTGTGGGAAATGTGATCATGCTTGCTTCACCACATTATGGCTCCAATTTAGCTGATTTATCATACAGTTGGTGGGCCGGTTGGTTAGCTTCATTATTAGGGCAAAGAGATGAGGGTACATATTCTTTGCAAATAGGTGAGATGGCGCGTTTTCGATCCATTATAGATCAGAATCCAAATAGTAGATTAAATGGTTACTATACGGCGGCAGGAACAAGTTGGGGGCCATGTTTTTCGGCTTTATCAATAGGCGGGCTATACTTATCAAATTATGGTTCAAATGATGGCTTAGTGAATGAATGGAGCACGAAGTTACCGTATGGAATACATTTATTTACAGATTCGGGACTCGATCATGATAATATTCGAAAAGGTTCTGCTGTTTTTTCTAGAATTGAACCTTATTTACGCACCTCTCAAGTGAAAGTTCCGTCTAACTTTCATTCTGTTTCTAATGAAATAAGTAACAATACCAATCCTCCTTCTAATCAAACCATTTTGGGAGGTGCGTTACCGCAACATAATTGGGCGAATCAACCATTTGTAGTAGACAGAAAAACAGAAGGGACTGTTTCAATTTTAACTGCTTCTTCAGAAGTGAAGATAGAATTACTATCTCCATCAGGAAAGATATATACAAATAAAGATAGTGTGACTACGATTGGAGAAGAGGAATCATACTTTAAAGGAGCATCCATTCATACATTTCAACTTTCTAAAATGGAAGAAGGAGAATGGAATATTAAAATGTTAAGCAATCATCAACAAGATGCGTACATGATGGTTGTTAATTATAAGCAAGATGATGCTCCATTTACTTTGAAAATACCGAATAAAATGAAAGCTGGGACAGCGAAATATCAATTGGAGAAGTCTGCTAAGGCACCGGAAATTCAAAAGGATGTATCTGTTACGGTACGGATCATAAATAAGGAGGGAACATTAGTTTCTGCGTCAAATGATGGGAAACAAATAAATGATAATATGGTTACAGGGCTTTTGAAGAATATGACAGAACCAGGTGTCTATAACGTAACGATTGATATAAAAGGTCTAAATAAGGAAGGAAAGGTGTATACGCGTACAATGATTCAGTCGGTCTATATCGAAAAGTAAAATAATACAACAAAAATCTCCTGTTAATGGGAGATTTTTGTTGTATTGCATGATAGTTTAGAATAAAAATTTGATTATGTTTTGTTTTTTAACTCTTGCTTTCATAAGTTAATCACTTGTTAAAAATACTTTCCCTTTTGTTTTTTTAAAGCATTCGACTGCATCGACAGCTTTTATTACATCTGTTAAGTCATAGGTAGAATCAACAGTCATAAAACGTAATTTTTTACCCTCTACTAAATGAATCAAACGGTGAAAGGTTTCTTGCCATTTATGTACTGAGACATTTTTATTCCAATTTCGTAAATGAAACATATTAGCATTCACTCTCGCTTTATTTACAATATCTCCCCAATTTACTTGTATACCCGATAGAAGCCCTATGGTTAAAAAATTACCATTAGGGTGTAAACAAAAAGCCAATTCATTTCCATCTGAGCCTCCAATGGAATCAATAGCAGCATCTGCCCCTATTCCATTTGTTAATTCCATCACTGATTCATAGAGTGAAACGGTAGAAGTATCTATTACATAAGAAGCACCAAGATGAAGTAAAGCCTCAGTATATTTCTTGTTTCTTGTAACTGCAATTAATCGAAAACCTAAAATTTGCGATAGTTGAGCAAAAAGATGTCCAATGGAAGAACCACAAGCGTTAACCAATAAAACATCGTTCGGTTTTAATTTTAGAATTTCCGTACAAGTCACCCATGCTGTAATTGGATTGATATACATTTGTGCTGCCGTAAAATCATGAATTGAATCAGGTATAGGAATAGCAAAGTCTGCTGATGTCTTAACAAATTCTTGCCAAGTACCTTCTCCACGTAAAGGTAAGACACGTTTGCCAATAAGGTCTTTAGAAACTAAAGAGCCGATATCTTCTACAATGCCAACTCCTTCATAACCAGGTATGTTAGGTAAAGAAATCCTATGTGCATATGCTCCTTTTATTGGAATTAAGTCAGATGGGTTTATAGGTCTCGCTAACATTCGAACTATAATTTCGTTGTTTTTTGGTGGCTCTATATTTTTATATTCAATTTTTAACACGTTTTTAGGACTGCCGAACTCATAAAATTTAATGCATTTTCCGTACAAAACAATGCCCCCCTTAGGATAATTAGATTCATTATATCATCTTCAATTAAACGGTCTCTTTAATTTATAACATAGAGGCTAAACGAGATTGAGAACATTGTAATATATTTTTACGTTGTGATTTTACTCAAAGCTACAGTGAAAAATAAAGTTTGAAAAATCTATTAAATGTGCAGAGATTAGTGAGCTGATCAAAAAAGGGAATCATAATGTGTAAGGAATATCGCAGCATTTTAGGCATTTGCTCTGACCGTAAGACAAGTTCTGAATATGATAATAGAAAAGGAGATGATGTATAGTGCCAATTGCGGCAATTTCAGCAGGTCATAATAGCATCGTTCCTGGGGCAAGCAGTTCTTACGGAAGAGAAGAATTAATTGCTCGGGATTTTGTGCAGCGAGTTGGGCATTATTTTAGACAGGCAGGTTGGAGTGTAGTAGATTGTACAGATAACGTCGGAACAACACAAACGGCTGTATGGACCAATTGTGCAAATAATCATTTACGCGTGAAAAGTGCTTTTGATGCCACTTTTCATTTGAATTCTTTCAACGGTTCTGCAAGTGGAACGGAAGTGTTATATCATCCGAGTTATGGAAATTTAGCGAAGTGTGAACAACTTGGGAGAGTTGTTGCGAATGCATTTGGGACAAACTGGCGCGGGGTAAAATCTCGTCCTGATTTAGGGTGGTTAAATAAAACAAAAACAGATTATTATTTTGAACTATTGTTTATAGATAATGAAAGTGATATGAAAAAATATAATCAAAATGCGGACAAGGCGGCACGTGCACTTGTATCAGCTATTACAGGAGTAGATCTAGCACCAGTAAATAAATATGTTGTCACAGGCGGATTAGGTGTGAATGCAATTTTGGAAGTTTCAAAGTACTTTTTAGATCATAATTGGTGGGCAAAGGTTGAGTTTCCAGGGGAAGGAAACAATCCATTTGCTGTCACAGGTGGTTTAAGTGAAGAATCGCTTGCAAAGTTTGAAGCATGGTTAAAAGCGCGCGGATGGTATTATGAAGTAAGACAGTAGTTATAAATAAAGAAGACCCTAAGTGCTTGTATTTCAAACATTTAGGGTCTTCTTTTTTATGAATGGGAAATATTTCTAAAATTGCTCGTTCTTCTCCCAAGATTCTACAATATAATGAGCAATCGTTGGATTAAATCCTTTTCCAACTAAAAACATAATCGCAGCAATTTCGGTCATTGCGTGTTCGTGGGATGTATGCTTCGCTTCATTCATACCGTATTGAACCCAAGGTTTTACGAAATCAAGGACAGGTTTTTTTAAAGAGAGAAACTGTGTGCCGACAACTTGTTGAATTTGTTCTTGTGTCGGTTCAGTTGGAATTGGTGTCGCTGGGCCTGGTGGTAAGATTTGTGGTTGTATCGGGTTTAATGTTGGTGCTGGTGGCGAAACGCGAAAGTTTGGATGTGGTTGATACATTTGAGGCTGCTGATAGGTAGCTTGCTCTGATAAGTATGGATTTTGTTGATTTTGTGATTCGTACGGTTGTTGTACAAACTCTTGATTTGGTTGATTTGTATTTGGAAGATATTGTGTTCCTTCTGATTGTTGCGGCGTATATGAATGTTGCTTATATTGAGGCTCTTGATGTTGTTGAGTGAAATATGGATTTTGTGAGATTTGGTTTTCTTGAAAATTTTTTGCGAAGTCTGAGTGGTTTGCATACTGAGGTTGTGATGCCGAGTGAAACTCCTGTTCTTTGATTGCAGTATGTCGTTCTTCGTTTTGAGGGTAGTATGGTTGCCCTGGGTAAGGCTGTTGATTATGATAAAACATTTGATTTCCTCCTTCATCATCATACATACAAAATAGTCTATGGGCAGACAAGAAAATATGTGATGAAAAAATAAGGGCGTGTTACAATAAGAAACTGGGTGAAGATAAATGACAAAACAGGAACAAATTCAAAAAACAGTGACGTTTGTTAAAAATATTTTAGAAAAAGATGCAAGCGGGCATGATTGGTATCATATTGAGCGTGTACATAAATTAGCGATTTCTTTAGCCAAGCAAGAAGGTGGAGATCTTTTTGTTATTGAGATGGCAGCTTTGCTTCATGATGTTGCGGATGAGAAACTGAATGAAAGTGAAGAAGCTGGAATGAAAAAGGTTTCTGACTGGCTAGAGAAGTTAGGTGTAGAACAGGAAATAAGGCAACATATTCTACATATTATTGCAAATATGTCTTATAAAGGTGGACATGGTGGTAAGGTAGAATCGCTAGAAGGAAAAATCGTTCAGGATGCGGATCGTTTAGATGCTCTTGGCGCTATCGGCATTGCTCGTACATTTGCATATGGAGGAGCAAAGGGTAGATTAATGTATGATCCAAATATTCCGCCGCGTGAATCGATGACGAAAGAAGAGTATAGAAAAAATAATGATCCATCTTTAAATCATTTTTACGAAAAGCTGTTAAAGTTAAAAGACTTAATGAATACAGATGCAGCGAAGCGAGAGGCTGAGAGTCGGCATCTTTATATGGAAGAATTTATTGAACAATTTATGAAAGAGTGGAATGGGCAAATATGAAAATGTTAACAGTTGAAAATGTATCGAAATCATATGGAGATAAGCCGTTATTTAATGGATTATCATTTAGCATAGCGGAAGGACAACGTGCTGGAATTATTGGGGTAAATGGTACAGGGAAGTCAACGTTGTTAAAAATTATCGCTGGTGTAGAAATTCCAGATACAGGCGATATGACCCATACGCGTGGGTATACAATTAACTATTTACCACAGCAGCCAGACTTTAAGGAAGATTTAACTGTTCTTGAGCAAGTATTTCATGGAGATACCCCCCTTATTCGTCTTCTTCGTGAATATGAACAATCACTATTGCAGATTGAACAAAATCCAAATAGTGAAAAAGTACAAGAGCAATTATTTGCGATGCAGCAGCGCATGGATGCAATGAATGCATGGGAAGCAAATGCGAATGCGAAGTCTCTTTTAACGAAATTAGGGATTACAGACTTTACTGCAAGAGTTGGAAATTTATCTGGAGGACAAAAGAAACGTATTGCGATGGCGCAATGTTTTATTGAAACACCAGATTTACTCATACTAGATGAGCCAACGAACCATTTAGATCATGAAACGGTAGAGTGGTTGGAAGAGTATTTATCAAGATATACAGGAGCCGTTTTACTTGTTACACATGATCGGTATTTCTTAGACCGCGTAACAAACCGCATTTTTGAATTAGACAAAGGGAAGTTATATAGCTACGAAGGGAATTACAGTACATTTCTAGAAGCAAAAGCACTTCGTGAAGAACAAGAACTAGCGCAAGAAGCAAAAAGACAAAATTTATATCGCCGAGAATTAGCTTGGATTCGCCGCGGAGCAAAAGCCCGTTCAACGAAGCAAAAAGCCCGTATTCAACGTTTCGAAGATTTAAAGAATCAAGAAGGGCCTGCTGCGAAGCAGACTGTTGATATTGCACTTAGCGGCAGCAGATTAGGAAAGAAAGTGATTGAACTAAAAGATGTAACGAAACAGTTTGGAGATAAGACGCTGCTTCATAAGTTTAGTCATATTATAAAACCAGGCGACCGCATAGGGATTATTGGAGCGAATGGTAGCGGAAAATCATCATTATTAAACATGCTTACAGGTAAATTATCTCCGGATAGTGGGGAAATTGAAGTAGGACAAACTGTAAAAATTGCGTATTATACACAAGAAAATGAAGAAATGAATTTAAATCAACGTATGATTGAATATATTAAAGAGGTTGCAGAAGTCATTCATACGACAGATGGCAAAATCATTAGTGCTTCACAAATGCTAGAGCGTTTCTTATTCGAACCGCATTCACATGGAACGCCGCTTGGGAAATTATCTGGTGGTGAGCGAAGACGATTATATTTATTGCGCATTTTAATGGGAGAACCGAATGTACTGTTATTAGACGAGCCAACAAACGATTTAGATACACAAACATTAACGGTATTAGAAGATTATTTAGAAGATTTTCCAGGCGTAGTGTTAACCGTATCGCATGATCGTTATTTTCTAGATAAAGTCGTAGATGAGTTATTTATTTTTATTGGAAATGGTGAAGTTCGTGAATTTTTAGGAAGTTATAGTGACTATTTAGAAATGGAAAAAACAAAAGAACTACTTGAAAAAGCCGAAGTACGAAAAGAAAAGAAAGTAGAAGAAGCTCCGAAACAACAACGGAAACGTAAACTTTCTTATCATGAACAACGCGAGTGGGAAACAATTGAGGATAAGATTGCAGAACTGGAAGAACAATTGGGAGCGGTTGGAGAAGAACTTGCAAATGTAGGTTCCGACTTTACGAAGGCGCAAGAACTTGCTGAAGTACAGGAACAACTGGAAGAACAACTAGAGAAAGCGATGGAACGATGGAGTGAGCTTTCAGATATTGTTGAAGGATTAAAATAAAAACAAGCTGCATATATTGAAATATAGAGAGAAAAACTTTACACTATTGGTAGAACCTATTATAGGAGGGAAAAAATGAGAACATCGAATCCAATGTTGAAAAAAGAGGCATTTCGTAAAGAAGGAGCAAGTGCGTCTGCCATGACAATTAGCGGAGCGGTAGGCAAAACTTTTATTATGCTTATCTTGCTTCTTGCAACGTCTGTCTATTCATACATACAGATGATGAATGGTGTAATGAAAATGCCAGTATTTATTGGTGCGCTAATTGTTGCTGCTATTATCGCATTTGCATCAATGTTTATTCCGCGTATCTCATCGATTGGTGCGCCAATTTATGCAGCGGTAGAAGGTGTTGTGTTAGGAAGTGTTTCAGCTATATACACAACGCGCTTTGGAGATTCTATCGTTTTAAATGCGGTACTACTAACTGTTTCTATTTTATTTGCAATGTTAGTGTTATATGCGACTCGCGTAGTGAAAGTAACGGATAAATTCCGCACAGGTATTATGGCTGCAACCTTTGGAATTGCGATTATGTACTTAATTGTTTTCGCATTAAATATGTTTGGTGTAACAGTTCCATATATTCACCAAGGGGGAACAATCGGTATAATCATTAGTGCGGTTATTATTGTCGTTGCTGCATTAAATCTATTACTAGATTTCGATTTAATCGAAAATGGTGCGCGCAGTGGTGCTCCGAAATATATGGAGTGGTACAGCGCAATGGGTCTAATGATGACGCTAGTATGGCTATACTTAGAAATTCTTCGCTTCGTTTCTTACTTTGCAAAGAATGATTAGTAGAAAAACCTGTATGTTTGCAAGCATACAGGTTTTTTGTTGTTCTCTTTCTAAAGCTCATGAAAATTTGTTATGGTATAATATGGATGAAAAATGAGATAGAACTATAAATGAAAGTTTTATTTTATGTGTGAAGGGAGAGTGTTTATGATGAAAGAAAAGAAAGGACTCTTCAAAAAAATATTAAGAAAAAGTTTTTTTATTGAATTAGATGACGCTTTAACGTATCCATCCTCTGAAATCATTTGTACAGCTGTTGAGAAGTATGCTAAAGAATCTCAGGAACAGCTAGAATTTGTCAACAAAGTGAAGCCGATTACTTTTCGTTTAAACAATACATTATATCGTGCTGATATACGAATGGCTCGTGGAGGATATTATATCTCTTGCCGAGAAGCATAAAGTGAAACTTTAATCAGTGGGGGTTTTCTTCATCCCCCACTGATTATGAGCCCTCACCAATCGGGCTGTTACGGGCAGTTAATCTCCCACCTATCTTCCTTGCTTCCCTTTGAATCTTGAGGTGGGAGTCTTACTGCCCGTTAATGCGGGATAAATATTTCAAGAAATTCTACATGATTGCATCATATAGAATTTCTTTTTTTATTTTATTAGATTGAAAGTTATGATTTCTGAATGGAAATATATCATTTTGCATTTTTTACCTATTTTCTCTTTTTTTCTACAATGGAGAAAAAAATGTGAGGTGATATATGTATGATGAATCGAGTTGTATTAGTTGGAAGATTAACAAAAGATCCAGAATTATACTATACAAAGCAAGGAATTCCTTATGCACGTATTTGTATTGCTGTAAATAGAGGCTTTCGAAATAGTTTAGGGGAACAACAAGCAGATTATATTTATTGTGTTGTATGGAGAAAGTCAGCTGAGAATGTATCAGAGTATTGCCAAAAAGGTTCTCTCGTTGGCATTACGGGCCGTATCCATACGAGCAATTACGAGAATGACCAAGGAAAGAGAATATATAGAACAGAAGTTGTAATTGAAAGAATTGCGTTTTTAGAAAAGAAAAGAGAGATTTCAAATGGATGAAAAACAAAATGTATATGATATAAGAGCTTTCACGATTGTATTTAATTGATCCACAGTATAAGAAGAATTCGTAAAAATAAGCATCCTAGTAGGAGTATAGGAATAGGACATGTTACAATACAGCTAAGAACAAGCAATAAAGGAGAGTATATTTACGTGAAGATTAAAGCAATTGAACCGACGCCAAGTCCGAATACAATGAAAGTTATTTTGAATGAGGTATTACCAGCAGGAGCACGTAATAATTATACGAAAGAAAATGCAGATCAAGCTCCTGAGCAAGTACAACATATTTTGAAAATCGAAGGTATTAAAGGCGTATACCATGTTGCTGATTTTTTAGCTGTCGAACGAAATGCGAAGTATGATTGGAAAGTTCTTTTACAACAAGTTCGCACTGTATTTGGAGAAGAGGTAGTAGAAGACGATGAGCAAGAGCAGCTTTCCCATTTTGGGGAAGTGAAAGTATTTATTCAAATGTTTTTTACCATTCCAATGCAGGTGAAATTAACAGATGGAACAACAGAAGAGCGAGTTGGTTTACCAGATCGATTTAAAGAAGCTATTATGAAAGTCCAAATGTCTGCTCCAAATGTTGTGAAAGAGCGAAAATGGGTAGAACAAAGTACACGCTATGGCAATTTTGAAGAAATCGGAACAGAAGTTGTCGAAGAAATTGTTGCAGCATACCCTGAAGAGCGCATAAATGAAACAGTGAAAGAGTTGTTAGAGCAAGCCGGTGCAGTAGAAGTAACAATTCAAAAGCGCACGCCATATAAAGTAACGGAAGAAATGATGTCAGATCCGGATTGGAAAAAACGGTATGCTGCATTGGAACAGATGGATCCTACCGAAGACGATATCCCTGTCTTGAAGAAAGCGCTAGAAGATGAGAAAGTATCGATTCGTCGTTTAGCAACAGCATATTTAGGAATGGTTAAAGGAGAAGAGGTACTACCATTACTATATAAAGCGATGTTAGATCGTTCTGTCAGTGTACGACGTACGGCAGGGGATTGTTTATCAGATGTAGGAGATCCAGCAGCGATGTTTGTGATGATTAAGGCATTGAAAGATCCAAGTAAATTGGTGCGCTGGCGTGCAGCAATGTTCTTATTTGAGCTTGGTGATGAAAGTGCAATACCAGCTTTGCGCGCCGCACAGGATGATCCAGAATTTGAAGTAGCGATGCAAGCGCGTCTAGCATTAGAACGCATTGAGGGCGGCGAAGAAGCGAAAGGATCTGTTTGGAAGCAAATGACGGAAGCTCGTAAAGGAGAATAATATGATAGTTTTCTATGATAGCTGGTGTCCGATGTGTGCTGCGATTACAGAGCGTACAAAGAAACTTGATAAAAAGGGGCGTATAACGTTTCTTTCTTTTCGTGAGAAAGAAGTAGTGAAGAAATGTCAGTTATCAGAAACATTGCAACATAAGATGGAACAAAGGCTTTATGTATGGAAAGACGATCAGTGGTACGATGGAATCTATAGCATTTATGTAATAGCAAAGGTGGTACCATCTTATTGGCCTATTGTTCCATTCATTAAGTTATCAATGTTGCTGAAGTTTGGAAATAAAGTATATGATTATATTGCAAATAATAGAAAACTAGTACCAGTTGGACATTGCCGGGAAGGAATTTGTGAAATTCCTGCAAAAAAATGATAGGATTACTATCTTTCTTTTGCACCTATTATTAGACCGTGATATGATGAATTTGGAATGAAAGTTGAAGGAGAGAGAAGAAAGATGTCAAATGCATACGAAGAGTACATGCGTCAAATGGTAATTCCGATGCGTCAAGAATTAGTGCGTGCTGGATTTGAAGAATTAACAACAGAAGAAGCTGTAACAGAATATATGGAACAAGCAACAGGTACAACATTAGTTGTTGTAAACTCTGTTTGTGGCTGTGCAGCAGGTTTAGCGCGTCCATCAGCTGGTCAAGCGGTTGTGCGTTCAGAAAAACAACCTGATCATCTTGTCACTGTATTTGCAGGACAAGATAAAGGAGCAACTGCAAAAATGCGCGAGTATTTTGGAGAGATTCCACCATCTTCACCATCTATGGCTTTATTAAAAGGAAAAGAAGTTGTTCACTTCATTCACCGTCATGAAATTGAAGGTGCAACGATGGAAGAAATTATTCATAACTTAGAACAAGCTTTTGAAAAGCATTGTTAAGGAACGAGGGAGAAGGAATTCTCCCTTTTTCTTTATATATGAGGTGAAAAGATGATTGTAACAACAGCAGGACGCACAAATAAAGAAATGACAGTGTATGCAAAAGAGGTAGCGAAAGAATTACAATGCCCTTTTCTCGTGCGAGATGAGCTTTCGGTGCATCAATTACATAAGCAGTTTGAAGATGATGTGCTTGTCGTAGGGAAGAATCGATTAGCTATTTATCCAAACGGAACGGATGAGTCATTCTTTTTTCATCCTAATTCAGCCATGTTTCGCGTGAAAAGGTTGATGAGAGGAGAGCAGGATCCGTTTGTTCAAGCTGCTAAGTTAGAAAAAGGAATGACAGTGTTAGACTGCACACTTGGTATGGCATCAGATAGTATTGTCGCAAGTTATATTGTTGGAAAAGAGGGTGCTGTAACTGGAATTGAAGGGAATCGTTATATGGCCTATATTATGGATAAAGGATTAAAACAATGGTGTTCGGGCATTCCAGAAATGGATGAAGCGATGCGCCAAATTATCGTGAAGGAAAGTGAGCATTTTCATTTCCTAAAGCACTGTGAAGACAATCGTTACGATGTAGTATATTTAGATCCAATGTTTGAAGAAACCATTGTGGAATCAGATGGGATTCGCGGTTTGAAGCATTTTGCGTTATATCATGATATTGCAGATGAAACGATTCGAGAAGCGAAGCGTGTTGCGAAGAAACGAGTTGTTTTAAAAGATCATTTTCGTAGTGAAAGATTTAAACGACATCACTTCTTTGTATATAAGCGAAAAAGTGCAAAATTTCATTTTGGTGTTATTGAAACTTGCTAATTATTTGAAAAGATGTATAATAGGCAATAATCAATTATATAGGATGTCGTAGATGAAGAGAGTAGTCCATCTTCAGAAGGGAAGCGAGCTAGGGATAGTGTGAGCCTAGTGCGGAGAAGAGGATGAAGCGCACTTCGGAGACGCTGCTTGAAAGGAATAGTAGGGTAAGCCGGGGTTCCCTGTCCTCGTTATAAACGGGAAAGTGGTTCAGATTGAACAACAAGGGTGGTACCACGGGTGATAACTCGTCTCTTTTTTAGAGGCGAGTTTTTTGTGTTTTTTTAAATAAAAGGAGGGGTAATGTATGGAATACAAAAAACAATTTGCAAAAGCATTAATAAACAATTTACATGCCGGATTGTCATTAGAAGAAATTATGGCTTTAATCGAAACGCCAAAGCAAAGTGAATTAGGGGATGCAGCATTTCCTTGTTTTACGCTTGCAAAACAATATAAAAAAGCACCAGCACAAATTGCTAAGGAAATTGCTTCAGAATTAAAAGGGTCATTTTTCACAAAAGTAGAGGCGGTGGGACCGTATGTAAATATATTTTATAATCGTTCTGTCGTAAGTAATCATATATTAAAAACCATTTTAGCTGAAAAAGAAGAATATGGACAACATCATTTTGGGCAGGAAAAGACAGTTGTAATTGATTATTCTTCTCCAAATATCGCGAAACCATTTTCTATGGGACATTTACGTTCAACAATGATTGGGAATGCTTTAAACCATATTGCTGAAAAATGCGGCTATGAAGTTGTCGGTATTAACTATATTGGTGATTGGGGAACGCAGTTCGGAAAGCTTATTACCGCATATAAAAAGTGGGGAAATGAGGATCTTGTCAAAGAAGACCCAATTCGTGAATTATTTCAGTTATACGTTCAATTTCATGAGGAAGTAAAAGAAAATCCAGAGTTAGAAGAAGAGGGGCGTACTTGGTTTAAAAAGTTAGAAGATGACGATGAAGACGCTGTCTTTTTATGGAATTGGTTTCGCCATGAATCGTTAAAAGAATTTTCTCGCATTTATGAACTTCTTGGAGTAGAGTTTACAAATTTTCAAGGAGAGTCTTTTTACAACGATAAGATGGATGAATTTGTTGAAATGCTAGAGGAGAAAGAGTTATTAGAGGAATCAGATGGAGCTCAAGTTGTGAATTTAGATGAAGAGAATATGCCGCCATGTTTAATTAGAAAATCTGACGGGGCGACTCTTTATGCTACACGTGATTTAACAGCAGCTTTATATCGTCAAAATACATACGGATTTGATAAGGCGCTTTATGTAGTCGGAGCGGAACAAAGCTTACATTTCACACAATTTTTTACCGTATTAAAACGATTAGGCTACACATGGGTTGAGGGAATGCAGCATGTACCATTTGGTCTTGTTTTAAAAGACGGTAAGAAAATGTCTACACGTAAGGGAAAGGTAGTATTACTAGAAGAAGTACTAGAAGAAGCAATTGCATTTGCTCAGCAACATATTGAAGAGAAAAATCCAAGTTTAAAGCAGAAAGAAGAAGTTGCGAAACAAGTTGGTGTAGGGGCAATCGTTTTCCATGATTTGAAAAACGAACGTATGCACAATATTGAATTTTCATTAGAGAAAATGTTGAAGTTCGAAGGGGAAACAGGTCCATATGTTCAATATACACATGCACGTGCTTGCTCTATTTTAAGAAAAGAACATATAGAATTTGAAACAACAACATTTGCATTAAATGACGATTACAGTTGGAATACATTGAAATTATTAAATCAATTTCCACAAGTGATTGAAACAGCTTTCACAAAAAATGAACCCTCTCATATTGCAAAGTATATATTAAATGTAGCACAGGCGTTTAATAAATACTATGGAAATGTACGTATTTTAGAAGACGATCATGAGAAAGAAAGCAGACTTGCACTTGTGTATGCGGTAACGATTGTATTAAAAGAAGGTTTACGTTTACTTGGAATTGGTGCGCCAGAAGAGATGTAAAAGGAGATAAGGGGTTCGGATAACATATATAGAATAGGGATACAAATAAAATATTGGAATTGATTGACAGTTGTTGTTTCGATGGAATACAATAATTGTTAATAAAAGGATACAAATCTGAAGACGAGAAGGAGTAAAATATAGAACTGTTCTACAGAGAGCCGGTGATTTGCTGAAAGCTGGTGTGCAGACTGTATTTGAAAATCATCTCCGAGGAGCCGTAGCTGAATAGAGTAAGCTCGGACGGATGTCTATCGTTACAAAGAACACGTATGTTAGTACGTTGCTAAGTGCTATTGGTCAAGAAGCTAATAGAATTAGGGTGGTAACGCGGGTAAACCCGTCCCTACTTTTAGG
Source organism: Bacillus cereus group sp. BfR-BA-01492 (assembly GCF_022662815.1). NCBI lineage: Bacteria > Bacillati > Bacillota > Bacilli > Caryophanales > Bacillaceae > Bacillus > Bacillus cereus group sp. BfR-BA-01492. Next base: position 16,561 of record NZ_JAKUEH010000006.1, on the reverse strand, counting down.
GACGGGTTTTTTGTGTGCTTTTACAAAATTTCAAAGGAGTGATTGTAAATGGAGAAGGTAGATGTAAAAGAATCAGCTGTAGGGAGAGAAACACGAATTCGTAAGCAGTGGAAGAAACAAAATATCTTTGAGCAATCTATTCGAAATCGAGAAGGTGCACAGTCTTTTGTGTTCTATGAAGGACCGCCTACTGCCAATGGATTACCACATGTTGGACATGCGCTTGGACGAACGATCAAAGATTTAGTCGCAAGATATAAAACGATGACAGGATATAAAGTGCTGCGTAAAGCCGGATGGGATACGCACGGATTACCTGTGGAATTAGGAGTAGAAAAACAGCTTGGCATCTCTGGAAAACATGAGATTGAAGAATACGGAGTTGAGCCTTTTATTGAAAAGTGTAAGGAAAGTGTATTTACGTATGAAAAGCAGTGGCGTGAATTTACCGAAAGTATTGGCTATTGGGTTGATATGGATGAGCCATATGTAACGTTAGAAAATTCGTATATTGAAAGTGTATGGCATATTCTTGGAACAATCCATGAAAAAGGTTTGTTATACAAAGGGCATCGCGTTTCACCATACTGTCCAAGCTGCCAAACATCACTGAGTTCACATGAAGTAGCACAAGGATATAAAATGGTAAAAGATTTAAGTGCAACGGTGAAATTTAAAGTATTGAACCGTGAGGAATATTTTCTTGGGTGGACAACAACACCGTGGACTCTTCCAGCCAACGTAGCACTTGCTGTACATCCAGATATGGATTACGTGAAGGCTAAAAAAGATGGCGTAGTATATATCGTTGCAAAAGAGCGAGCACATCAAGTATTAAAAGAAAATTATCAAGTAGTATCGACTCATAAAGGTAAGGAATTTGTCGGTATATCATATAGCGCACTGTTCCCGATGGATGAAGTGACAAATGGTTACCGTGTGATTTCAGCTCACTTTGTAACAGGTGATAGTGGGACAGGCATTGTTCATATTGCACCAGCTTACGGGGAAGATGATTATAAAATTGTGCAGAGTCAAGGACTTTCCTTTCTTCATGTAGTAGATGAAAAAGGTGAATATACAGAGGCTGTCCCATTTTTGCAAGGAAGATTTGTAAAAGAATGTGATGTTGACATTGTTCGCTATTTAGCTAGGGAAGGCTTGCTGTATCATAAAGAGAAGTATGAACATAGTTATCCGCATTGTTGGCGATGTGATTCTCCGTTACTATACTACGCTGGAGAAAGTTGGTTCATTCGGACAACTGAGTTAAAGGAGACGTTCTTACAAAATAATGATGAGGTCACGTGGTATCCGGATCATATGAAGCATGGACGGTTTGGAAAGTTTTTGAAAAATATGGTAGATTGGAACATTAGCCGAAATAGATATTGGGGAACCCCTCTAAATGTATGGGAATGTGAAAACTGTCATCATTCATTCGCACCGAAGAGTATAGCGGAACTAAGAGCACGTAGTGTAAAAGAAGTGCATGAAGATTTAGAACTGCATAAGCCATACGTTGATGAAGTGAATGTGTGCTGTGACAAATGCGGAAATATAATGAGGCGTACACCAGAAGTAATTGATGTTTGGTTTGATAGTGGTTCGATGCCATTTGCTCAGTATCATTATCCGTTTGAAAATAAAGAGCTGTTTACAGAACAGTTTCCAGCAGATGTTATTGCGGAAGGAATCGATCAAACGCGTGGATGGTTTTATAGCTTACTAGCTGTTGCAGCACTATACACAGGTAAAGTGCCTTACAAACGTGTTTTATCTCTTGGGCATGTGCTAGATGAACAAGGGCAAAAGATGTCAAAGAGTAAAGGAAACGCGCTAGATCCAGTAGAATTAATTGAGAAATTTGGAGCAGATGCATTAAGATGGGCTCTTCTAGTTGATAGCGCGCCTTGGAATGCAAAGCGTTTTTCTGAAAGAACTGTTCAAGAAGCGAAATCAAAGCTGGTAGATACACTTGTAAATGTATATAGCTTTTATGTTTTATATGCAAATTTAGATAACTATAATCCACATGGAGAGTATGAGATGAAGAGAACGAAACTGGATGAATGGGTACTCTCCCGTCTTCATAGTACAACGAAAAAAGCCAGACGTGCATTAGAGGAATATCAATTTACAAATGCAGCTCGCGAGATTGCTTCTTTTGTGGATGAAGTAAGTAATTGGTATGTGAGACGTTCTCGCAATCGTTTTTGGGAATCAGGAATGAGTCCTGCGAAAGTAGCTGCATATGAAACGCTTCACGAAGTACTTGTTATAGTTAGTAAATTATTAGCGCCGTTTACACCATTTATAGCGGAAGATATTCATCTTAATTTAGAAGGAAGTAGTGTTCATTTAGCGGATTATCCGGCAGGGGATGAGACATATATCCAAAAGGAATTAGAAGAAGAAATGAACGCAGTCTTACAAGTTGTTGAACTTGGGCGCAGTAACCGTAATCAGCATGCGCTCAAAGTGAAGCAACCGTTAGCCGAGCTCGTATTACTCGATCATCATAAACAAAACATAAATTGGAAAGCCTACAGCGATATTATTATGGATGAATTAAATGTGAAATCGTTCCATGTAGAATTAGACGAAACAAAATATACATCGCACCAACTAAAGCTAAATTTCAAAGTGGCAGGACCGAAATTTGGAAAGTATGTCAATACCGTAAATGACTGGTTAAAACAATTATCAAAAGAAGAAGTGCAAAGCTTTATTACGACTAAAAAAGCAGTTTGTAGTGTATCATCAGAAGAATTCATTGTAACAGTGGAAGATGTACTCATAGAGAAAGTACCGAAAGCAGGTTTTTCTAATGCGACAAATGGACAATATACGGTTATGTTAGATACAAATGTAACAAAAGAATTGTTACAAGAAGGAGTGGCGCGTGAATTTATTCGTGTTGTGCAAGAATATCGAAAGCAGCTCCATTTACCGATCCATTTACGAGTGGATGTAGTTGTGGATACAGATGATGAATTACAGAGTGCCTTAACAAAATACAAAGAATTAATAGAAGAAAACTTATTAATAAAGCAATTTACATTCCAACGTTTAACAAAGGAGGATGCTGAAATTTCTTTAGGGGAGAAGAAGGTGCGAATCCAGTTACATTCAGCTAACTAAATCGCATGATGAGTGGAAGGTTCCATATTTATTGTTGCTTCTTTAGAATGGAGTAAAATGTAAGAGAGGTTGAAACCATAGTCAAATTCGTGTATTTTGGCTATGGTTTTTTGTCGTTTCTTTAAAAATAAAGTGTTCTTTCAATTTTCTTCCTGCTATTGTTTGACCATTTCTTAAAGAGCGAAATGGATGTTCTTGCCATGTGATCATGACATCTACTTCGTTTGTTTTAGTAGAAATCGGGAAGTTCATATGTTCAAATCTTGTTTTTCCACTCGCTAATCGGCCTTGTTTTAGCGAAAAGAGTTCGTATTTTGTCTTTGTATTGAGTTCGTTTCGGAATACTTCTGCTTGTATGTTATATACTTCATCTTTTCCAATATTTTGGACGGAGAAATGATATGTAGGAAAACGATTTTTTTCAGACTATAATTTATTTTGAGTTGTCGCATTTGTATCGCTAATCTTTCCTTTCCACTGTTTGGAATGTTGAGAAATAGGCAATGTTTGGGAAGAATAAGTGGATACTTGATTTGGTGTTATCAATAGTAAGAGAGAAAACAGTAACAAATTTTTCATGTATGGACCTCCATCAATCATTTACTAATAATATGCGTGATAAAGTAAAACGTTATGTAATGCAGTATAACCTTTTTAAAATAGTAGAGTTTGAAACAAAGTCAGAAAAGAAAGAAAAAAGAATTACGTTTTAGGAAAGGATGATTTCGAAAATAAATTATGTCGGAAAATTCTATAATGCATTGAGAAAAAGAAAATTCTTAAGTTATAATGAAATAAGAATATAAAAAAAGTTTGTATAATAAATGAATGAAAGGGTATGAAACATGTTATATCAAACGCAAGCAACACAACAGACCCCAGCATATATAATTTATCTTCTTGATGTAAGTGCATCAATGAATCAAACGATGGATGCGGGAGGAGAAGAAAAAAGACGGATTGACATTGTGACAGATGCTCTTTCTTTAGCAATTCGTCAAATGGTATTTCGCTCAACAAAAGGAAGTCGGTTACTTCCGAGGTACAAACTCTCTATTTTAGCATATAGTGATCATGTTTTTGATTTACTGGGTGGAGTAAAAACAATTGATGAGGTAGCGAGACTACGTCCATTAGAAAAAATTCAGACGCAACGTCTAACAGATACAGCGAAAGCCTTCTCAGTAGTAGAGAGAGTATTACAAAAAGAATTACCGAATTTGCAAGATGGACCAGCTCCTGTAATTTGTCATATGACCGATGGAGCGTCTACCGGTGAGGATCCGGAATTAATAGTAAAAAGGATTATGAATATGTCTGTACCAGATGGGAATATACTTGTTGAAAATATTTTTATTTCAGATGAAATTATGCCAGGCCGCATTGCTAATATAAAACAATGGCAGGGAATCATGCCAGATACGACCATTTTGGATGAATATGGTGCGAAGTTACAACGACTCTCCTCACCGATCCCACAAAGTTATCGTGAGATGATGGTTGAACACGGATTTCATATTGCAGATGGCGCAGTGATGATGTTTCCTGGTACAAATGCGGACTTAGTATCGCTTGGATTTCAAATGTCTGCTGCAACACCGGTTAGATAGGGGGGATATAAGTGAAATATATCTTGCCTCAAACAAAGGAGACGATATTACAAGAAAAGAGAAGTGAATTTTTTACATATCGTTATAGTTATATGAGGGCGAAAGAAACACAAGACTTGAATGAAAGTGGGCAAGACTTTTTGGCATTTCAAGATAATGGAAATAGTTCTACATTTGTATTATGTGACGGTGTCGGGATGTCCTTTCATGGTGAAATAGCTGCAAAATTTCTTGGAATGAAATTATTACATCTATTTGAAATATTGGAAAGAGATAATGCTTTTACTATGTTAAATACATGTTTGCAAAATTGGACCGAAGAAGGAAGGGAAGAGGTGAAACGTTTTTCGTTACCAAAAGAAATACCGTGGTTACTTAGAGATGTATTAGAGGAAAAGCGGAAGCAAGGTAGTGAATCCATGTTTCTTTGTGGAAAAGTTGAAATAACTCCTAATGCAGAATTAGCGAATGTAACAATTATTACACACGGTGATTCATATGTGTATTTATTTCAAGATTGGAAAAAATATGAGGATTGTATAGAAGGGAAGAGAAGTGTAGAAAAAAGATGGTCTACTCACCGTGGGATTATAGGTGGAGATGTGGAGGTTTTTTTTAAGACATTATCTCGTAAACAAGTAAATAGAATTGTGATTCATTCAGATGGTCTCATGGCGCTTACAGATTATCATTCTAAAGAAATATTGAAGGAGATTCAAAGGGCGCAGCGTTCTCCAACGAGTGATGATATTTCATTTTTAGATATTTCTTGGTAAGAAACTAATGAAACAAGGTGAGGGAATTTGGAAGAAATTATTGTTACGTATATAAAAGCATCAAATGAAGAAATTGATATTGCGCTTCCAAATGATGTGAAGGTGGAACAAATTATAGAAGCAATTCTACATCATGAAAAAGTAGATGTGGCACTAAGTAATATTTATGAAATTAAGGTTACAAAAGATAAAGAGGAGTGGAGCTCTATTCGTAATGATGAAACTCTAAGGGATAATGATGTTTGGGATGGACAATATATCATGTTACATAAAAAAGGTGCAATCATTCCTTCTTTTGAAATGTTACCCGCAGAAGAGGGTGGTAAAGAATCTATGAATCAATCAAATGACATTTCCAATGATGAAGATTACGTATGGAAAATCATTGAATAATAGTTTTTGAGTAAGGAAGGAGAAATGTTTTGTGCAAAAATCACCATATTTTCAGCGTTCTCCACGTGTGAAAGTAGATATACCAACAGGGGAAGTTATTATTCATGATCCACCGAATATACCAGAAGAACCTAAATTTTCAATTGAAACAATGATTTTACCAGCGGCGATGACGATTTTGACACTGATTCTATACTTTGTGATGATGAAGGTTATGAAGCTCAATTCAAGTTATTTGCCACTTATGATGGTTTCTAGTATTCCTATGTTAGGGTCTTACATTTTTACGACAATGGGACATTTTCGTAAAAAGAAAGAACATCGTCAGATGGTTGAACAGTTGCAAACGAGATATTTGGAGCAAATTCAAAAACATCGAGTGGAATTAGATACATTAAAGGTTGAACAAGCAAAATATTTAATTACACAAAACCCAAGCCCATTAAAAAGTATAAATAGAATTGAAAATCAAGAGAGTAATTTATGGGAACGAACACCTGAAAGCCCAGATTTTTTAGATGTTCGTATTGGAACAGGGGAAAGACCATTCCTTGTAGAATTGAAGGTGCCTGAGCAGAAAGGATATGAAGAAAATCCATTAGTTACAGAAGCGCAAAATGTGAAAAGGGATTTTACTACAATCCCAAATGGACATATTTCAATTTCTTTGAAAAAAAATGACGTAATTGGTGTAGTTGGGAACAAAGAAGATAGGTTGAATTTTATACGAATTGTTACCACTCAAATCATGACACATCATGCACCGAATGAAGTGAAAATAGCCGCTTTTTATCATGAAAACGAGAAAAAACAATGGGATTGGATGAGATGGCTTCCTCATGTATGGGATGAGCAGAGAAGTCTACGTTTTTTAGCAGAGAATCAACCAGATGCACAAAAGTTGGCTGAAACAATATTTACAACGCTAAATATGCGTAGAATTTATAATTCCTCTACCCAAGCCGATGCGAAAGTACCGTTAATACCAATGTATGTTTTTTTCTTGTCCGCACGAGAGTTTTTGGAAGATGATCCTCTCATTCCAATGTTGCTTAGAGAAGGGGAAAGTGTAGGAGCGTCCACATTTATATTTGCCGAGCAGAAAGAACGCTTGCCTATGGAGTGTGATCTTGTTATTAGTGTAAATGGAGAGCATGGCGAATTAGTAGAAACGTTTTCTAGTTCAGGTGAAAATGAAGGAACAACACATGCGAACTTTAAAGTAGATCGGCTTTCATTTGAACGTTGCGAACTAGGGGCACGTCGTATTGCACCAATTCGAATGAAAAGCTCTACAGCGGCAAATATACCGAAAGTATTAACATTTTTAGATTTGTTTCAAGTGAAAAAGATGGAAGATTTACAAGTATTAGAAAGATGGAAACAAAACCGATATCCAACTTCATTACCAGTGCCAATTGGTGTGAGAGAAGGGAGTAAACCTGTCTTTCTTAATATACATGATAAAATTGAGAAAAAAGGACATGGTCCGCATGGGTTGATGGCGGGTACAACTGGATCTGGAAAAAGTGAAGTTATTCAGTCTATTATTGCTGCATTAGCTGTTACCTATCACCCTCATGAGATGGCATTTATGCTTATCGATTATAAAGGTGGTGGAATGTCTAATACATTTGCAGGATTACCGCATATTATTGCATCCATTACGAATTTAGAAGATCCAAACTTAATTGAACGTGCAAGGATATCGTTAAAGGCAGAATTGGAGAGACGGCAAAAATTATTCATTCAAGCTGGTAATGTTCAGCATTTGGATGAATACTATGAAACGAGTTGGCGTGAAAAAGAACCGTTGCCACATCTATTTATTGTTATTGATGAGTTTGCTCAAATGAAAAAAGAACAACCAGAATTTATGGATGAACTTATAAGCGTCGCTGCAATAGGAAGAACACTAGGAGTTCATTTATTATTAGCAACCCAAAAACCGTCAGGTGTTGTAAATGATAAAATATGGAGTAACTCTCGTTTCAGAATTTGTTTACGTGTCCAAGATGATGCAGATAGTCGTGAAATGTTAAAAATTCCAGATGCATCTAAAATTAATGTACCTGGGCGTGGTTATTTGCAAGTCGGCAGCAATGAACTCTTAGAGTTATTTCAATCTGCATGGAGTGGTGCTCCATATAATCCAGATGAAGAAAAAGTTGTTGAAATTGTTGATTTTACAGAAGTTAAACTTTCAGGGGAAAGAATAAAGATTAAGAAACGCCGGAAACCAATGACAAATAACATAAAGCAGTTACAGGCGTTTATTCAATATGTGAAAAAGGTAGCTGAAAAAGAAAATATTAAAGCGCTACCAGGCCCTTGGTTAGATCCTTTGCCAGAAAAGTTATTAATAAATAATTTTTACGAGATAGATAATTGGAATGTTGATGTATGGAATAAAGAAAAAGAAGAACTACAAATAATTGTAGGATTAATTGATGATGTCGCTAATCAAGCCCAATATCCTCTCAAATTAAATCTGTTAGAGGGTCATTTAAATATATATGGTATGCCAGGAACAGGTAAAACAACGATGATGCAAACGATTATTATGTCTCTTGCCGTTTGTCATACGCCAGAGGAAGTGAATTTTTATGTGATTGATTTTGGGCGTATGTTTTTAGATTTTAGAGATTTACCTCATATGGGTGGAATTGTTCAAGAAGGCGAATATGAAAAGATGAAAAGGTTATTTAGTTTCTTGAAAAAAGAAATAATGGTTAGAAAAGAGAACTTTTCAAATATTGGTGCCAAATCTTTTGCAATGTATAACCGAATGGTAGATAAGAAGGTTCCTGCTATAGTTGTAATGATAGATAGTTATATAAGATTTAAGAATGAATATGAGAAAGAAAATGATGTGTTAGAACTATTATTACGAGAGTCAAGTACTTACGGTGTATTTTTCCATTTTTCTCTTAATCAAACGATCGATATGTTTGATCGTGTTCGGAATAATATACCGATGGCAATTACTTTCGAATTACAAGATAGAACAGAATACCATAGTTTAGTAGGGAGACCTAATTTCCCATTAGTTGAAGTTCCTGCTGGAAGAGGATTAATAAAAGGACAACCTCCTGAATTATTCCAGGCAGCACTGCCGTTCATTGGAGAGAATGAACTCGATTATTCACAGCAGTTAAAAACAATTATTCAAAAAATGAATAGAGAATGGAATGGTGAAAAAGCAAAAGAGATTCCGATGGTTCCAAAAGAAATTTTGGCAGAAGATATGATTGAACATTTACAACCTTTTCAAATTTGTGCAGGTATTGAAACGGAAGATATTCATTTTCAAAATTTTTCAATGGAAGAAATGAACAATATATTTATTGGTGGAAGAATAGAAGGTGGGAAAACATCAACATTACAAACACTTCTATTTTCTATCATGTATCAATACTCTCCAGAAGAGATTGATTTATATTTAGTGGATCTTTCTGAAAGACCTACAGGTATTTTAGCTCTAGGAGATTTACCTCATGTGAAGAAGAAAGTTACAGATGGTATGCAATTAAAGGAAATGATAGACCGTTTATTAGAAATAATAAATGATAGAGAGAGCGTGATCCCATCTTTAAATCCAAATGCGATCACGAAATTCCCATATAAAAGAATGCTGATTGCTATAGATGATATAGATCAGATGTTAGCAATGTTATCTTCTGATTTTGATGCGAAGAATAAAATGGAACAAATTGTTCAAAATAGCAAAAATAAGGGGGTTCATTTTATTGTATCTGCTACGACGTCAAATGTAAGTAGCTATTCTCATGAAAAATGGTTTTCAGATATTAGGAAAAGAAGTTTTAGTTATTTATTAGGTACAACTCAAAATAATGATGTTTATTTTTTTAATATAAAACTTCCTCATACTGAGATGGATCAGGAATTGTCAAATGGAGAAGGGTATTTTATGCGTAGAAAACCGATAAAAATCAAATGTGCATATACGCCATTACATCTACTTCATAACATGACACAAAAAATTATTGCGAAATGGTCAAAATGAACAATGAAATAGTAAAAATTAAGGGTTAAATTGAAAAAAATAGAATTTTTTTGTAATTTAACCCTTTAAAAATTGTATGAATATAGTTTATAATCTAATTGTTGCATCATTTATAAATTGAAAGGGGAAATAATAAGATGGCAGAAATTAAAATTACACCAGAAGAACTTGAAAGAATCGCAGGTAACTTTACAAATGCTGCTGGAGAAGCGCAAAATCAAATCAATAGACTTGAAGGCGATATTAATAGTTTAGAAGGACAATGGGCTGGGGCGACTCAAGCGAAATTCCGAGGAGAATTCCAACAATCAAAACAAGCTATGCAACAATATATTCCTATTCTAGAAGGTATTTCAAGTGAGTTAAAACGTATTGCTGAGAAATTCCGTAACACAGATAACGCATATTAATAATAGAACAATTGCAAAAAACCAGGAGCCATTGTTCCTGGTTTTTTCTATCAAAATCGTCATATGAGAGTAAGGGGATAAAATGGGATTCCGACCAGAAGTAGGAGAAAAAATAATTTTAAATAAAGATGTTTATAGTTTTGCAAAGCATCCAGCAGTAATTGGAATTGATATGCCATATGGACAAGAAGGTAGACAAGGGACAGTATATCAATTAAAACATGAAACTAGCGCAGAGCGAATTGCATTAAAAGTTTTTAAGGAACGCTATCGTGCGGAAAAACATCAATTAGCGTTTTTAAAGCCTCTTTCTTCATTAATGGGACTTAAAGTATGTTCGCGTTATATTGTCACAAAAGAAGCAAACGCATCTGTTATAGAAAAGTCTGCAGATCTTGTTAATAGTATTGTAATGCCTTGGATTGAAGGACCGACGTGGGCTGATATTTTACAAGAGCAACGAAGGCTATCAAAAGAGCAATGTTTCTTTATTGCTGAAGCATTTCTTACAACACTTAAAATGATGGAAGAACATGAAGTTGCTCATAATGATTTATCATCTAGTAATGTACTGATTCCTTTTTTAAGTGAAAATCCAATTGAAGGTCAACATTATATTGAACTTGTTGATGTTGAGCAAATGTATGGACCAAAAAGTAAAAGACCTTCGTTATTGCCAGCGGGTTCAGCTGGTTACGCACCAACTTATTTGGAAAATGGGGTATGGCAAAAAGAAGCAGATCGTTTCGCTGGCGCCATTTTGTTAGGAGAAATATTAAGTTGGTGTAGTGAGGAAGTTAGAAATAAAAAATGGACAGATGCAAGTTACTTTAAAGCGGACGAAATGCAGAAAGAATGCGAAAGATATACATTATTAAAGCAAGTACTACATAATCAATGGAACGGGAAAATTGCACAGCTATTTGAGCAAGCATGGAATAGTAAAACTTTTGCGGAATGCCCAAGCTTTGCACAATGGCATGATGCATTCGATTGTGTAAGAGAGAGAATAACAATTGATACAGAAAGACAGGTAGAACAAGAACATTCTCTTTTTGTATCGAAATGTTTGGAAATTGCAAGATTATTAGAAGAGAGAGGATTTAAGCAAGCGGCATTATATGAATATAAGACAATTTTTAATTCACTCAATCCATCAACTACTCTAAAACAAGAACTTATATACATTATTCAAACAATCGAGAATCAAGAACCTGAAATAAATCATAAAAAGGTGCTGCAAGGCTATTTAGAATTAGCTACTGAATGGGAGAGAGAAAATAATACAGAAAGTGCTTGTTTCGTCTATTCACGAATCGTACAATTTCCAAACATTGACCAGGCTTTAAAAAAGGAGATTGCAAGTATTATTGATGAGATAAAAGAAGAACCCAAAGTACCATTGACGGAAGCAGCTGCAACACTCTCAGTTTCTAGTAGTATTTTGCAGAACCGTAAACAAACAAAAAAACAAGTTGAATATGATATTGATGATGAAATTCTAAATGCAAAAGCATCGAATCAACCGCTTACATTGACGCATGAACAAAGGGAACCGTCGGCTTTATCAAAATGGTGGAGAAAGAATAAAAAGCGTATTTTCATTGTAGGCTCCATAACAATTGTTGTTATAGGCGGTTCAATGTCTTATTATTTCTATACAACAAATGTTAAATATCAAGAATATATGGAACAAGGACGTCAAGCGTATCACGATAAAAAATATAAACTAGCGGAAGAGGCTATTTCCCATGCCATCACGGTAAAAGGGAAAGATGAGGCGCATCTGCAATTAGCAACGATTTATGTTGCTGAAGGGAAGAATAAAATTGCAATTGATTATCTAACAAAATTAATAAAGGATCGAAAAATTGACAAAGAACATAATGAAGCCACATATTTATTAGCTTCAGCAAATTTTCGAATCGGTCAATATCAAGAAGCAGTTTCTAATTTTGAATTAGCATTAGCAAATAATGCAAAAGGCATTGAAATATATAAAAAAGATGCAATGCGAGATTTAGCTGTAAGTTATATGAAAATGAAAGAATTTGAAAAGGCAGAAGACGTTATTCTCAAAATGAATATGAAAACAAATGAAGATAAGGCGCTTATTTCGTATTTAAAAGGGCAACTCGCAGCGGCGACCGTGCAATTAGATAAAGCGGAAAAATTTTTAAAAGAAGCGATAATGAAAGATACAAGAAATGTTACATATGCGATTGAACTTTCAAATCTATATGTGCTTTGGAATAAAACAAACTTAATTGATAGTGTAAAAAAAGATAATAATTATCAACAAGCATCACACGTATTACAAGCAGCGATTCAAAAAGATAATAAAAATATAGAGTTACTAAATCAATTAGGGATTGTATATTATGAAGCTGGTCAATTTTATGAAACGCGGGATGGTGGAAAAAGTAATGCGGCGTATCAACAAGCTTTAGGAGCTTACAATAAAGTTGTAAGTAGTGGTACGCGTGATACAAACACTCTTGTGAATATAGGGATTTTATACGATAAGGTGGGACAAGGAAATGAGGCGGAAAAATTCTTTGCAGAAGCGTATTCACAGAATGATGAAGATCCGCATGTGAATTTTGCTTATGGGATGTTCAAAATTAAGCAAAAAAAATATGAAGAGGCGAGTCGTTTTCTAAGAAAAACTGTACAAGCAAATGAAAATGAATCTGAAGTAAGAACAGCGCAAGAAAAATTAACAGAAATGAAAACAAACGGCTGGATTCAATAAAGATGGGAAAAGGGGAAAAAACATGGAAGAAAATAATAAAAATCTCGGTAAAAAAGTAGCCATATCTGTAATGTCAGTCGCTTTACTTGGTACATCAGGATACCTTATTTACGATAAAGGTTTCAATAAGACAGGAAAAGAAACATTAAAACTAGCAAGTAATACAGAAGAGAAAAAAAATGATCGTATTACAGGAGGAAATGGACTACATTCGATGTTTCCCAATTTAGTGACTGATCCTACAAAGAAAGATGAAAAACCTGGAGAAAAGCCAAATATTAATTTAGCAGACTTAATTGGAAATAATAAATCACCAATTACGCCAGTAACGTATAAGCCAGATGAAGTATCGGTAGAAAAGAAAGATCCAGAAATCAAATTATCAGATGCACCAACACCACCTAAAATGGAAGCTCCAATTAATATGGGAGGACCTATGGCAGAGCCGAGTAAGAATTTGCCGGATGATTTAGTGGATCAAACAAAGACTCCAACTCCTATAGAGTTGCCGCAAGGATTAGAGGATAAAGATAATACAGGAGACGAAGAAACTTCTCAAGATACTAGTAACACAGGAGGTAATGGTAATTTAGGGAACTATGGGACTCCCGAAGACTCTGTTAATATCGGAGGCAAAGAAACATCCAAAGACAAAGAAACTCTTGAAGACAAAGGTAACACTGGGGACGATAGTACTACAGAGCCAGAGAAACCAGCTCACCCTCATCCAACAATAACAGTATCACCAAAAACTGGGGATATTTTAGTTGAATGGTACGCTGGAAATGGAAAGTACTATTCATCTGTATTTTTTAATGACTATTTTGGTAGTCAAAAAGAACCACATTCAAATACATTAACCAATTTGACTAACTACAATAGCAAAAAGGAAGATTGGACACTTGTTAGTCAATTAAATACACCTTCCAAAGCAAAGACAATTGCTGAACATAAGTTAGCGGTAGATAATTTGGACAAAATTTTGGCAAGAGGAAATTACTCAAATCATAGAGAGTTATTTTATTTGCGTAATCAAATTAACGTATTAAATGAATCGGTTACAACACAAGAAGAATTGCAAAAATATTTAAATAAGGATAGGAAGGCTTATATTCAATTCATCACGGAAAAAGTGTATCAGACGGCGATAGAAGAAGAATTCATTTGGCTCAATACAGGAGATACGGCATCATTAGAACAAGCTCTAAGTAAATATTATTTAGTAACATCAGTGTTTGAAAGTGTTGATTCTAATTTAGTAGAAGATGTAAATCAACATGTAGAGAATATTTTCAACAAACTATTACAAGAAGAACTGCAAAATATTGATATTCAAACCGAAGTCGTGGCATCTCCAACTGATAAAAAAGTAGCAGAAGAAGCTAATAGTAGTCATAAGGAACAAACCACTAAGGGAGATAATCCGACAACTATAGATAGTGAGAAAAAGTCAAAAGATCAATTGATAAATGATACAGGCGCAAGTGCTCAAAAGAAACTGGAAAAAACAGATCCGATTGATAAAGCGATAGAAGAAATTGAAACATATTTAAAACCTGAAAGTCCACAGTATGAAAATGTTTTACTATTAGTCAATCAATGGATTCATGTAGCAAATGATGAGCAACAACAGCGACTAAATCAGCAATTTCAAACAGCTGTAACAGGACTTCTAAGACAAGTGAAAGAAGACCCTAATGTTTTAGTTGATGACGCTTTAAAGAAAGCAAATTTACTGGTTAATACAGAGAGGATAGAAAAATCTGTTCAAGATGAAGCAAATAAATTATTAATGCCACTTATGTTTGAAAAAAAAGCAAATGATGCTGCAAATGAAGAAGAATATTATACAGCTGTCTTGAATATTGCGAATGCAATTCGTACAAAACACCCATTAGAACGCTCAAGAGAAGAAATGGTGAAGTATGCAAATAAACTATGGGAAAAAACAGAAAGTGAATGGGCAAACATTAATGGGACAGCAGGCTGGCAAGAAAAAGTAGAAAAAAAGGTACTTCCGTCATATATACTACTGGCACAGTTGAAAGATATTGATAAAACAATTGAGCAAATTGTTGGTATGGAGGTTATTGATAAGGCATCGAAAAAGATGGAGGGAATTCAATTACTACAAGTGGCGAGCGCAAAAGTGAGTCAACCAGATCAGCTTTATGATGCTTTACATTATTATGGGCAAGCTGCTTATCGTGGAGTTCATGATAAAAAAGGATTCTCTAATGTTGCAACTCGCATATTAAAACAAGCAGAAGCAAATGAAAAAAGTAATTATGTATCGGCTTTAGAAATCTATCAAATTCTTTATAAAACACCAGGAATTGAACTGACTGGTGTGAAAGATAGAGTGACAGCTGCGATTGACTATTTAAGCACATTTGATGCTGCAAATAAAAAAGCAGCTCGTGTAAACACTATTGAAGATTTAGCATCAGTAATTGAGTTAACTCATCAATCCATAAAACTAGGATTTCAACAAGCAACTGCAAAGCAATTGATGAAAGATGTCTCTGGAAAAATGCTACAAACAGGTGAGGAGTTATTAACGAAAAATGACAACAATAATGCATATAAATGTTTCGAATTTTTAACTCGACCACAATATGCGACAACTATTGACGGAGAATTGCGCCAAAAAGCAATAGAACATTTAAACAAAATTAAAGAGATGGATGCTCAAAAATAAATAGAGGTAAAGATCGCCATCTTATTCAAATAAGGTGGCGATCTTATTCTAAATAAGGAGTGGAAGTTTATGAGTTTACTAGAAATTTGTCCGTTAGATGAAGCGTTAGTAGAAGCATTACAAAATGAAGAAAAAAGAGGACATTTTTATGATGTTTTACAAAAATCAAATTTATACGTTGTTGCTTCTGTAGAAGGGGATACAAATATGGATGAGAAAGGGAATTTGATTTCCACTGATAATACACAATTACAAATTCACTATTTTGAAATAGAAGACGGATTAATGTTACCGCTATATTCTGATTTGAAACATTTAGAAATGGTTATTCCGGAAGAATGTCCATATGTTTCTATGAATGCAGTCGAGTTATTGAAAACGATCGATTTAGAGGCGAATGTAATTTTGAATCCTGGAACAAGATTTCAAAAGTTGTTTGTAAAAGAAGAAATTGAAGCAATTTGTGATAACAGTATTTTTGATGTTTTTTCCAAAAAAGAATAAGTAAAATGGATGCAGTTCGAGTTCTTTTTGGTATAAAATAGGGGAAGGTGGGAGAAGGTTTGGAGATTAAAGTCAAACCTGAACAGCTCGAACAAATTGCCAAAAATATAGCAGAGATGCAAACACGCAGCCAGAGTATACAACAAAATCTCAATCAATCTATATTTAGTATTCAAATGCAATGGCAAGGAGCAACGAGCCAGCGTTTTTATGGGGAATATGTGAGATCAACGAAACTTAT